>JACDBQ010000046.1 GCA_013694845.1 Acidobacteriota bacterium | reverse complement strand
TATCAGGATCGTTGTCGAAGGATAGATCTGCGGCCTGGGACCGCCGGTCGTCCTGATCACATTGGCGGCGGAGTAGGCGAGAGTTCCGCGCCATAATGCGCCATGCGCAGGGTAGCGCGGGTCTTGGTCGCTGCAGTGGCCGTCGTGTTCGGGTGCGCAGTCTACGCTTTGGTGACGACGCCCGACGTCCGATCCCTCCGGACAAAGAATCCCGAGACCACCGCGTTCATCGAGATCAGGTCGAAGACCGCACGGGCGCGTGGCGAGAAGCCACGCCGGGTCCAGCGCTGGGTCTCGTACTCGCGCATCTCGCCGCAGTTGGTCAGGGCGGTGCTCGTGACCGAGGACAGCGCGTTCTGGCAGCACGATGGTCTCGACTACCAGCAGATCAAGGAATCGATGGAGGTGAACCTCGAGCGGGGAGAATTCGCGCGAGGCGCCAGTACGATCACGCAGCAGCTGGCGAAGAACCTCTATCTCTCCCCTTCGAAGAACCCGCTCAGGAAGCTGCGCGAGCTTCTGATCGCCCGTCGGCTCGAAAGTGAGCTGACGAAGGGGCGCATCCTGGAGCTGTACCTCAATGTGATCGAGTGGGGCAACGGCATCTACGGCGCAGAGGCCGCGGCGCGAGCCTACTTCGGCAAACCGGCGTCCCAGCTCGACGCGGGTGAGAGCGCTCTGCTCGCCGCCGCGATCGCCAACCCGAG
This sequence comes from Acidobacteriota bacterium, assembly GCA_013694845.1. GTDB lineage: Bacteria > Acidobacteriota > Vicinamibacteria > Vicinamibacterales > 2-12-FULL-66-21 > JACDCA01. The sequence goes on along the minus strand of JACDBQ010000046.1, from coordinate 48,882 downwards.
GGTCATGAATCCCGGCGATCCCACCGCGCGGCTCCGTCGGCGGCAGCAGATGGTCTTGCGGCGCATGGGCGCCGTCGAGCCGCCCGTGATCGCGACGGCACCATCGACGGCACTTCCCGACGGCGATGCGCCGGCCTCCGAAGGAGCGCCGCTCCCCATGCTGCCACCTTCGGTAGGGTTGCCCCCCTCCCTGCCTGGCCAGGTGGTCCTCCCCCCAAAAGTTACCGGAAAACCGGGCGGAGGTCCACCGCGGCGCTAGATTTGTTTCTGCTCACCTTGACACTTCGGCACGCAAGTCTTTATATTCGGCGAACGTTTCAGCATTAAACAGCTCCCCACTGAAGCGACAAGGACGTGGTCGGCAGACCTCCTGTGTCTCCGGCCGGCGTGTGTCGGCATGATCAATTACACAGAGCGCATTGCGCTGCTGATGCAGGACGTAGTCGCGCGTACAGGGCGGCTATCTTTCATCAATCTCGAGGAAGTCATCGTTTTCGCTCGCTTCGGGCGATCGGACGCCGAAGGCGCGTTCGCGACCTGCCATTGCCTGACGATGCCAGAGAGCGAACCGGGATATTTCTTCTGGAAGGATCGTGAAACGGGAGAGCTGACGCGACGCTCGCCGTGGTTCGTGACCAAGTCACCTCAGGTGCGCGTCGGCCAGACGACGGTCAAGTATCTGATCTCGTTCGTGCTGCCGCGCTTCTGCGATCAGACGCTCGTCGGCTCCCGCAAGGCAGACCTCTATCCGTCCGCGGAGCCATGGGTCGCGAAGCTCGACACCATCGTGCACGAGCTCTATCACATCGATCCCGGGGCCACCGGCATTCGCGCGCTCGAGAACGCCGACGGCCGCCGGTCCTACCGCAGCCACGGTCCGATGTTCTACGAGGACGTATCGGACATGGTGCGCGGATATCTCGCGACCCAGCCGGATCCTGCTCTCTACGACTTTCTGCGCCACGACTTCGCGTGTCTCAGCGAAATGTTCGATGGCGTGGTGGGCACGACGTTCAGTAACTTCCCGTCTTTCCCGCAGCGATACATGGAAACAGTCGATCTGCCCGCCTCTGAGCCGCGCGTGAAGCTGGAGCCGTTGAAGACCCCGACGCAGCCGGTCATCTACACGGAAGACGATCTGCACATCAGGCAATTCACGGAATGTAACTCCCGGCGTCTTACGCGGAAGGGGCGATACTGCGCGGCGTGACAGCCCCTCTGCAATCCGCCTGAGCGAGAGCGAGGGCTGTCAGCCGTGGGGTGGGGGCCCCGGGCTGACGGGGTGGGCCCCCGCTGGCAGTTGAATGATGCCGTGAGAGAGCCCCTCGAGTGGTGCGCTTTACAGAATCCTTCGAGCCCCGACATACCGCGCCGCCCAGTACGCGGTCCCCAATCGTTCGACCCGTATCACGCCGCTGGACGATGGCGCGTGCACGAACGAATCCCCCCCGACCACGATCCCTACGTGCGAAGGCCCCGGGGCGGTCGTACTGAAGAACACCAGGTCACCCGCCAGCAGGTCCTGGGGAGAAATGGTTCCACCCGCGCGGAACTGGTCTTCGACGGTACGCGGCAGCGAGAGCCCGTGCTGGGCGAAGACATACCAGACGAATCCACTGCAATCGAAACCGTTCGGGTCCGCCCCGCCATTCTTGTAGGGAGCGCCTCTCAGACCGAGCGCCGTGCCGCTTACTTCGTAGCCGCCCGCCGGGAGCGTCCTCACCGCGTCGCGACCGCGGTCCCGGGACGGAACCGCATGCGTAGTGGGTGCGCCTGTCCGGCCACCCGGCTGAGGAAATGGACGCGGATCCGCCCCGGTGGCAGCACAGGCGCCGCTCAAGGCGGCGACCACTATTAGAAGGGCACGCATGGGTTTCGAGCGGATTATCAGCTAGAATAACTCAGGTTTATGGAGCAGACACTCCTGCTCAACGCTTCGTATGAACCGCTGAAGGTCGTCCATTGGCAGAAGGCGATTACGCTTTGGTGCCAGGGGAAGGTCGAAGTTATTTCTGTGTACAACGACCGGGAAGTCCGGTCGGTCTCCTTCAGCTTCAAACTTCCCTCAGTCATCCGACTGCTCCGCTACATCAAGATCAAACGGCATATTGACTACGTGCCGTTTTCCCGCGCCAACATCTACGCGCGAGACGATCATTCCTGTCAGTACTGCGGCAAGGTTTTCCCTACGGCGGAGCTGACGTTCGACCATGTTGTGCCCGTGGCGCAGGGTGGACGCAAGGACTGGGAGAACATCGTCACGTGCTGCGTTGCCTGCAACCGCAAAAAGGGTGGACGCACACCGGCTGAAGCCGGCATGCACCTGATTCGCGTGCCGAGACGGCCTGACAGGGCGCCAGCCATCCGGATCACGGTTGGCCTCAAGAACGCACCGGAAGGCTGGCGCGACTACTTCTACTGGAATATGGAGCTCGACGAGAGCTGACGCTCTCGGCGGTTGCGTTCTCCCGCGGTTCACGCCCATCCTTCGACTATGACTTCCGCCAGTCCATCCCGTATTACGGGAGTCCGTCCTCTCTGGGGGATTGAGGGAGGCTCGGTCACGATCACCGGTGATGGCTTTCCGGTTGACCCCCTGCCCGAGGTCCGGATCGGTCCGGTTGCCGCCCGGATCGTCGCGGGGTCAGCCCGGGAGCTGAAGGTGACCGTGCCACCCGCGCTCGACGGCGGCCGGACCCCGGTTCGGCTGGAGCACTCGCCGGGAGAAACGGTTTTTATCGAGGTAGGCGTCCCGCTGGCGACCGGGCTGCACCAGGTAGACAACCCGGTCTACGACCTCGCTGGCAATCTGTTCGTGACCTTCAGCGGCGCCCGCGGACAGCAGGTGCCGGTCTCGATCTTCATCGTTCGGCCGGACGGCTCGCGCGAACCTTGCGTGAGCGGGCTTCCCAACCCGACGTCGATGGCCTTCGACGCGGCAGGGCGGCTGCACGTCTCCAGCCGGTTCGACGGAAGTGTTTACGCGATCGATTCCACGGGCGTCGCAACCCAGGTTGCGACCGATCTTGGTGTGGCATGCGGGATCGCGTTCAGTGCCGATGATGTGCTGTTTGTGGGCGATCGGTCCGGCACAATCCTGCGAGTCGAAGAAGGACGTGCGACGACCTTCGCCACGCTGCCGCCAAGTGTTGCGGCGTTTCACCTGGCTTTCGATGCCGCGGGCTCATTGTTCGTGACGGGGCCGACCCTGGGTACGCGGGACAGCGTCTACCGGATCTCACCGGAGGGTGAGGTGTCGGTCTTCTATGAGGGTTTCGGCCGTCCGCAGGGGCTGGCATTCGATGACCAGGGGCGGCTCTATGTGGCCGACGCACTGGCCGGCGGCGGGGGCCTGTTTCGATTTTCCGCCGATGAGGGAGAGCCCGAGTGCCTTCTCGCGGCCAGCGGCCTGGTGGGGGTCGGGTTCGGGCCAGCCGGCACGATGGCGATCTGCTCCGCAGACACCGTCTATCGGCTGGACGTCGGTGTCCGCGGACTGCTACCCTTCACGCGCTCATGAACCAACTCTTCCAGCGGAAGCCGATTTCGGACCTCCTCGCCGAAGGTCCACACGGTTTGAAGCGGGTGCTCGGCGCCGGCGACCTGATCATGCTCGCGATTGGCGCCGTGATCGGCGCCGGCATTTTTTCCTCCATCGGCACGGCCGCCGCCGGCGAGGTGTTGCCGACGGGCGAGATCGTTCGATACGGCGCCGGCCCGGCGCTCATCTTCTCATTCGTCCTTCTCGGGATCGTCTGTGGCCTCGCCGGGCTCTGTTACGCAGAGCTCGCGTCGATGATTCCGCAAGCGGGCAGCGCCTATGCCTACTCATACGCGACGCTCGGCGAGCTGATCGCCTGGATCATCGGCTGGGACCTGATCCTCGAATACGCGGTGGGCAACATCGCGGTGGCGATCGCCTGGAGCGGGTACTTCAACTCATTGTTGTCAGGATTCGGGATCGACCTGCCGCAGTACCTCACCCACGGCTATCGCACCGCCCTTCTCAGTTCCGATCCCGCCGTCCATGCGCTGCTGCAGACGGCTCCGCGTGTCGCCGGCATTCCGCTGCTGTTGAACGTTCCCGCTGCGCTGATCGTCGGTGCGATCACCTGCCTGCTCTACATCGGTGTGCGCGAAAGCGTGCGCGCCAACAACGTGATGGTGGTCATCAAGCTGATCGTTCTCACGGTGTTCGTCGGGCTCGGTGCGATGCACATCGATCCGGCGAACTACAAGCCGTTTGCCCCGAACGGCTGGGCGGGAATTCATCAGGGCGCGGCGATCGTGTTCTTCGCCTACATCGGTTTCGACGCGATCTCCACCGCGGCTGAGGAAACGAAAAACCCGCAGCGGAACATGCCGATTGGCATCCTGGGGGGGTTGGCTATCTGCACGCTGATCTACGTGATCGTCGGCATCGTCGCGACCGGGCTGGTGCCCTACCAGCAGTTGAGGGCCGCCGATCCGCTCGCCCGCGCCCTCGAAGTGGCCGGTCTTCAGACGGCGAGCTGGTTCGTCGCGTTCGGCGCGGTGGTATCGCTGACGGCGGTCCTGCTGGTGTTCCAGTACGGCCAGCCGCGGATCTTCCTGGCGATGGCGCGCGACGGCCTGCTGCCGGGCTGGGCCGCGAAGATTCATCCGAAGTATCGAACTCCGCACGTCACCACCGTCCTGACCGGAGTGGTTGTCGCAGTGGGGGCGCTCTTCGCCGACGAGAACGAGATTTACGATCTCACCAACATCGGGACGCTTTTTGCCTTTGCCATCGTCTGCATCGGCGTGCTCGTCCTGCGGTACCAGGAACCGGAACGCCCCCGACCCTTCCGTGTGCCCTTCGTCTGGGGTGTGTCCCTCGCCGGGGCCGCCGCTTGCCTGTACGTGATGAAAGGGCTGCCCACGCACGCCTGGGAGCGGTTCGGCATCTGGCTGGTCGCCGGAATCCTGCTGTATTTCGTCTACGGCTACCGCAAGAGCAATCTGCGTCGGCCGTAGCCCGCCTCATCTGTTACCGCCGGTCCGGTGCTAAAATCGAGGTTTTCGGAAGTCGCGAAATTCGACACAGGGAAACCGCCCCGGACGTTATGGCGCATGACTGGATTGCTGTACGCGGCGCGCGCGTCCACAACCTCAAGAACATCGATGTCGACATCCCTCGAGACAAGCTCGTCGTTCTAACAGGGCTCTCGGGATCCGGCAAGTCGTCGCTCGCATTCGACACGATCTACGCTGAAGGCCAGCGGCGTTATGTGGAGTCGCTCTCGTCGTACGCCCGCCAGTTTCTCGAGCAGATGGAGAAGCCTGACGTCGATCTGATCGACGGGCTCTCTCCGGCGATCGCGATCGAGCAGAAGACCACGGGCTCCAACCCCCGCTCGACCGTCGGGACCGTGACCGAGATCTACGACTACCTTCGGTTGCTCTTCGCCAATATCGGCGTGCCCCACTGTCACTTGTGCGGTCGCGAGATCGCGTCCCAGTCGCTCGAACGTATTGTCGACCTGGTGATGCTGTCGCCCAACGAAGAGCGGTTGAACGTGCTCGCGCCGATCGTCCGTGGCCGCAAGGGCGAATTCAAGAAAGAGCTCGCTGCCCTCCGCGCGAAGGGGTTCACCAAGGTGCGGGTGGACGGGCAGCTGCGCTCTCTCGATGAGGACCTCAAGCTCGATCGCCGTCGCAATCACACGATCGAGATCGTCGTCGACCGGTTGATCCTGAAGGCCGGGATCGAGCGCCGGCTCACCGAATCAGTGGAGATCGCGCTCAACCTCGCCGAGGACGTTGTCGTCATCAACACGCTGGACGGCGGCGATCGACTGTTTTCACGCCGGCTCGCCTGCACGTTCTGTGGCGTGAGCATGCCCGAGATGACCCCGCGCGCGTTCTCGTTCAACTCGCCTCACGGCGCCTGCCAGGAATGCCAGGGGCTTGGCGCGGTCTACGACTTCGATCCTGCGCGGCTGGTGCCAGACGAATCCGTGTCGTTGCAGCAAGGCGCGATTGCGCCCTGGGCAAAAGGGGACCGGAAGCTGGTGCGAGAAGCTCTCGGTTCGCTCAGCCGGAATTTCGGCATCGATCTCGCGCTTCCGTTCAGGCGGCTTTCGCGGAAGGTTCGAGACCTGCTGCTTTTCGGCGCGGCCGGTGCGCGCGTCGAGGAGGTTGGCGTCAGGACGAAGAAGAAGGTGAAAGCGACCGAAAAGGACCCATTCGGCGCAGGGTTCGAGGGGCTGATCCCCAACCTGCGCCGGCGGTATGAGGAGGGCACATGGCTGGAGCAGGAGAACCTCGAGCCATTCCGCGCACTTCGGCCGTGTCCCACCTGCTCGGGGGAGCGCCTCAAGGCGCAGAGCCTGGCCGTTCGGGTCAAGGGTCGGACGGTGTCCGAGTACGTCAACCTGCCAATCAGTGAAGCCGTCCAGGTGTTCGACGCGATCGAGCTGTCGGATCGAGAAACGCTGATCGCGAGCCGGATCATGCGTGAGATCCGCGATCGGCTCCATTTCCTCGATGACGTCGGGGTCGGCTACCTGAGCCTGGGTCGCAGCGCCGCCACGCTCTCGGGAGGCGAGGGCCAACGGATCCGGCTCGCGACCCAGATCGGGTCCAATCTGACCGGCGTCCTTTACGTGCTCGACGAGCCATCCATCGGGCTTCACCAGCGTGACAATCGCGCGCTGCTCTCGACCCTCGCCCGGCTCCGGGACCTGGGCAACACGGTGGTCGTGGTCGAGCACGACGAAGAGACCATCAGGACGGCCGACTACGTTGTCGACCTCGGGCCCGGCGCCGGCGAACACGGGGGGCAGGTGATCTTCCAGGGCACGCCGGAAGGGCTGCTGGCCGACCGCAACGGCTCCCTGACCGCCGCATACCTCCGAGGTGAACGGTCAATCCATACACCGGTCCACCGCCGGCCCGCGAAGCGCGGTGCGATCGTCATCCGCGGCGCGCGCGAGAACAATCTCAAGGACGTGGATGTCACGATCCCGCTGGGACTCCTGACAACGGTGACTGGAGTCAGCGGATCCGGAAAGTCCACGTTGGTGAATGAGATCCTGTATCGCGCCCTCGCCCGGGTGTTCTACCGGGCGGTTGACGAGCCGGGCGCTCATTCGAGCATCGAGGGCATCGATCAACTCGACAAGGTCATACAGATCGACCAGTCACCGATCGGCCGGACGCCGCGGTCGAACCCTGCCACGTATACGGGCTTGTTCACGTTCATCCGGGAGCTGTTTGCCATGCTGCCGGACGCCAAAGCCCGCGGCTTCCGTCCGGGCCGGTTTTCGTTCAACGTGAAGGGAGGGCGCTGTGAGGCCTGCCAGGGAGACGGCGTCATCGCGATCGAGATGCACTTCCTGCCGAACGTCTATGTGACCTGCGAGCAGTGCAAGGGGCGTCGCTACAATAGAGAGACCCTTGAAATCAAGTACCGCGGCAAGTCGATCGCCGACGTGCTCGACCTGACGGTGGACCAGGCGGCGCCGCTGCTCGAAAACATTCCTCCCATCGCGAATAAACTTCGGACGCTGCAGGAAGTAGGGCTCGGCTACATCGAGCTCGGTCAGTCCGCCACGACGCTGAGCGGCGGAGAAGCTCAACGGGTCAAGCTGTCAAAGGAGCTCTCCCGGCGCGGCACGGGGCGCACCCTGTACATTCTCGACGAACCCACGACCGGGTTGCACTTTGCCGATACGCACAAGTTGCTCGACGTCCTGAACAAGCTCGTGGACCAGGGAAACACCGTCGTCATCATCGAGCACAACCTGGATGTCATCAAATCGGCCGACTACGTGATCGATCTCGGGCCTGAAGGCGGAGCGCAGGGCGGAAGAATCGTAGGGAAGGGGACTCCTGAGGAACTGGCAAAGAGCCGAGAATCCTTTACGGGGCAATTCCTGGCGGAGATTCTCAGCGGTCCCCGGGCCGCCGCGTCCTGAGAGGTTGTATGCACTCGCGCCGGACACACAATCCACTGTGGTATGGCTGCCACACTCGCGTCAGAAATAACTGTGGCCGTTCAGCCACATCAACGCCGAACATCAGCCAAACCGGTCCGAGCCTGCGGCAACAAGCGACTTCGAATCAACGACTTAGACCGTTGTCAGACCGCCTGTCGGCAATGGCAGAGGCTTTGCTGAGCTTGGGGCGGACCACCCCACTTCGCCTAGAGAGGCCATGAACGCTCAGCGAACCCTTCGGCGTCCTGTCTCGTGTACCGGTATCGGCCTTCATTCCGGCAACAAGGTAACGCTATCGCTGAAACCGGCGCCTGCGGATTTCGGCATCCGTTTTCAGCGTACCGATCTCGGAGGTCTCGAGATTCCCGCGACGATCACCCACCTCGGTGGGATGCAGCAATACCAGACCGGTCTCATGCGCGAGGCGGTGTCGGTCGAGACCGTCGAGCACCTGCTCGGCGCGCTGAGCGCGCTCGGCATCGATAATGCGATCGTCGAGGTGAGCCACCCGGAAGTGCCGATCATGGACGGCAGCGCCGCGCCATGGGTGCACTTGATCCTGAACGAAGCCGGAGTCAAGCGTTTGACTGCCCCACGCCGGTACCTCAAGGTTCTGCGTCCCATCTCGCTTGCGCAGGGAGACAAACGGATCGCGCTGTATCCCGCGGACCAGTTGAAGGTCACCTACAGCATCAGCTTCGATCACCCACTTCTGCGGCATCAGTCAAGAACGATGAAGATCACCGAGGAGACCTTCGTCGAGGACATCGCGCCGGCCAGGACCTTCGGATTTCTGAAGGAAGTCGAGATGCTCCGTCAGCGGGGTCTGGCCCTGGGCGGGTCACTCGATAACGCCATCGTGCTGGGCGAGACCGGGGTGCTCAACAACGCATTGAGATTCGACGACGAGTTCGTCCGCCATAAGATCCTCGACGTGATCGGCGACCTCTCGCTCGTTGGTTATCCCGTCATCGGTCACCTCGTGGCACATCGAGGGGGTCACGCGCTGCATACAGCGTTTGCCGCCAAGATCCTCGAGGAACGCGACGCGTGGCGGCTTGTCGAGACGCCGGCGGGTGCGGAAGTGGCGTTGCCGCTGGGTGCCAGAGCGGGCGTCGCCGCCCGACTGGCGAACTGAGCGCTGGACCCGAGTCAGTGACCGGGAAAACCCGGCCCGGCCTCCTCGTACCTTACTTGGACAAGGTCACGACCAGCTTTCTCACCCAGCCGTCTTGATCCGCCCGCTCGTGCGGATCGACCGGACGATGTTGTTGTAGTTGTCGCGGAAACTGGCTGCGATGATTTTGCCTGCGTTCGTGCTGCGGTAGTCGCCCGCCCCGACGCCCACGCCGAGTACGGCAATCGCCCCCCAAACCGAGGTCGGTCTTGCGGGCCTTGCCTTCCGCAGCGGCGACTTGGACGCCCGTCCGCATGTCACTGAGCAGCAGGCTTGTTCGTGCGTCCTTGAACTTGACCCCTCGGCCCCCCGCCCAGTACTCGTCCGGCCCTGGCACCGAGCAGCCCGCCGGTCCCGCCGGCATTCATAGAATCCGACCGAAAAAATGCCTCGCCCTCAGAGGACCAGCAGGCTCTTTGCGGTGACCGGTGAGCCGCACGCTTCGAACCAGTCGATCCCTTCGCACACGAGGTCGAATCTCAGGGTGTAGCGTCCCGGTGTGTCCGGCGGGGTGATCGTCATCTCAATGTCTGTCGCCGTGCCGGGCTCCAGGTTGGACGGGAGCCACGCGCGTTCGTAGTCGCGGTTGATGACAGCCCCGGCGGCGTCGCACAACTGCGCGCCGAGGCGTACCAGCCGGCGCCCGTAGCTGGCCTGCGCCGGATACGCCCGCGCCGATGCATTCCGCACGCGCGTCGTCACCCGGGTTTTCCGTCCGCGCCGCGCGATGATCGGCAGACCCGGCAGCGTGCCGCGGACCGAGATTTCTGCCCGCGGCGTCGCGCCGTCGATGGCGTTGCCGAGGTTGTTCGCGTCCCAGATCTGGTGCCTGACCGCATCCAGATCGGGCGTGCCGGGAACGAATCGCCGGGAGAACATGTCTTCCGGATGATCGGTGAGCTCCCAGCACAGGCGATCGACGCCGAGATCCTGCGCCATCCGCCGGGCGAGGTTCATTTCCTCGTCGGAGTCGTTGTGTGTGAAGAGGATGTATCGCCAGTTGATGAAGGGCACGTCCCTCGCGGCGCGGCGTTTCTCCTGGCAGGCGATTCCCAGGTTGCCAATCGCTTTTGCGAAGTCTCCGCGCTGACGATACTTGACGTAGCTTTCCGACCGGGCGCCGTCGATGGAGAAGGTAACTTCGTCGATACCCGAGTGCACCAGCCGCTTGACTGCGTCCTCGGTGAACGCCAGCCCGTTGGTGCTGGTGTAGAGATAGATGTGGGGAAACTTGCCTTTGATGTACTCGCACATCTCGACGGCGCGTTTGTGGAGAAAGGCCTCGCCGTAGTTGAAGAAGTCAATGCGGGCCAGCGCGGGACCCGCCTCGTCGACCACGCGGGTGAACAGCTCGAACTCGAGCATGCCGGCCTGACGAGTACGCGTGATGCCGGTCTCCGGCGCACAACAGGCTTGCGCGCAGGAGATGTTGCAGGCGGCCGTGCACTCGACATACAGCCGCGAGGGCAGCGTTCCCACGTCGAGTCCTCTCTGGGGTGGCTGGTCGTCCTTCTTCAACGGCAGCTTCAGTGGACAGTCGCCACAGAACCGTGAGCCGCCGGCGTTGATGTCCTGTCGAAGTGTCGCGGCGACTGCGCCCGTCCAGACCGCGGCCACGGACGCGGTCCGGGTATCGCCCAGCACCCGCTTGCCGTAGGGATCAGCGCAGCCGCACACCAGCCGCCCGTCGCACAGGAGGGTCGCGGTGGACCAGGGCCAGGAGCAGGTGAAGCGGGTGGCCAGGTAATTGAGAGACACGTCAAAACCAAATGCTGATTGCGGATTTCGGATCGACGCACTGTCGATTGCGGATCGTGGAACTATTGATCGATTGTGGACTGGTCCGCGCCCAGCTTCTTCATGTAGGCGCCGAGGCGCTCGTTCTCGTACGACACAAAATTCAAGAAGAGGCTTTCCGACAGGTACTGCCGTCGTTCCTCGTCGGTCAACTGCTCGATGACGTGTTGGATCTCCCGCACCGTGTCCTCGAACGAGTGGTCGAGGTCCCGTTTCGCGCTCAGCTCCAGGTACAGGATCTCCAGCACCGTCAGGAGGTCGCCATCGAGCGGAACGTTCGATCCGGTCGTCAGTTTGATGGTGCGCATCGGCTCAGGCTCCGAAGCTTTTGACGGCACTGGGCTCATCGGGGTGTACCTCGATGAAATTCTGGGCGCCGGTCATCGTCAGCATGGTCTCGACGCGCTTCTGCACACCGGCGAGCTTGAGGCCGCCACCGGCGGCGCTCGCCTGCCGGTAGAGATCCATCAGGCACCCGATCGTGGCGCTGTCGACGTATCCGACCGTCGACAGATCGACGATGATCTTCTTCTCCCCCGAGGCGATGAGCTCGGTCACGACGTTGGAGAATTCAGAGAGTAGCGGATACATCAGTCGCGCCTCACCGACGCGGACGATGGCAACCCCGTTGGCGTGTTCGGTGTTCAGATTCATTCCTGCGCTCCGGGCCGGCGTCCGCGCGCGCGGGAAGGAACCCCGCGACTGCGCATCGCCGACTGTTTATCCTGCAGACGTTTCAGTTGCCGCGCCAGCTCGAGGCGGCCTCGATTGATGCGTGACTTCACCGTGCCTTCTGGTAGCTCCAGCTTTTCCGCAATCTCCTGGTAGGACAATTCCTGCAAATCGCGAAGGATGACGGCCGTGCGCAAGGTGATCGGCAGGGTCTGGAGCGCCTCGCGCAACGTCGCGCGGAGATCCTGGTGCTCGGCGGCCGCGTAGGGCGTGCGATCGGTCGAGGCCGGCTGGAGGTCGCCGGTGTCTACTTCACGCGCGATCGTCTGCCGCTCCTTCCGCACGCTGCGGTAGTGGTCGATGCAGAGGTTGCGGCTGATACTGACGATCCATGTCTGAAAGTTCGCGCGCCGATCGAACGTCGCGAGCGCTCGGAAGATTTTGATGAAGATGTCCTGCGTGAGGTCTTCGGCTTCCTCGTGCTTCCCGACGAACTTGTATGCGACGTTGAAGACCTTCCGCCAGTTCTGCTTGACGATCAGCTCCCACGCGGCCTGATCGCCGCTGAGGCACTGCTCAATCAGGCGATCGGAGGTCGCCGGCTGCGCGGCGGGCGAATCAACGGACATGCGACATTCGCTGAGATCAGGCGGGGAAACAGGGCAAATATATCACGTGCGACGGTGGGATAAGATTATCCGACTCATCGTGACTGAAACAGGATTCTCTCGAAAGGGAGGGGCGCTGGCGTGCGACGGCGTGGCACTCAGGGCCGTTGCGGCAGCGGAAAACACTCCACTCTACGTCTACAGCGCGGCGGCGATCTCGGCCCGTTATCGCGCGATCGCGGACGCCTTTGCGTCGTATCCGCATTCGATCCACTACGCCCTCAAGGCGAATTCGACGCTCGCGATAGCTCGACTGCTGCGGTCGCTCGGCGCGGGAGCGGATGCGAACTCAGGCGGCGAAATCGACGTCGCGCTGCGTGCCGGCTTCATTCCGACTGAGATCGTCTTTACCGGCGTCGGCAAAACGTCCGCGGAACTGGCCCAGGCGATCGACCTGGGTGTGATGACGATCAACGCCGAGTCCACCGGCGAGATCGAGCGGATCGACGCCCTGGCGCGCGCACGCGAGACTCGGGCGCGTGTCGCGCTCCGCGTGAATCCCGACATCGACGCTAGGAGTCATCCGCACATCTCGACCGGCCTGAAGACGAACAAATTCGGGGTGCCGATCGGCGCGGTCGTCGAAATCTGCCGGCAATTCGCGGCCGCACCGGGTGTCGAGATCGTCGGCCTGCACATTCACGTCGGCTCCCAGATCACGGACCTCGAACCGCTGCGACAGGCGTCTGAGGCGATCGTGACCCTCGCCCGGCAGTTGCGGGACGCCGGTGTTCCCATCGACCATGTCGATCTCGGGGGCGGGCTGGGTATTTCCTACGATGGGACCCCGGTGCCGAGCGCCCGGGATTACGCCGACGCCTTGCTGCCGGCCGTCCGAGGCTCAGGTTTGAAGCTCGTTCTCGAGCCCGGCCGAAATGTCATCGCGCCAGCCGGCGTCCTGCTCTCGCGCGTCATCGACGTGAAGGAGCAGCCGGGCGGACGGCTCTTCGTGATCCTCGACGCTGGCATGACCGAGTTGATGCGGCCCATGTTATACAGCGCGTATCACCGGATCGAGCACGTCGATGCGGTGGAACGTCCCGAAACGGTCTGCGACATCGTCGGACCCCTGTGTGAAAGCAGCGACACGCTCGGCACGGACCGCCCGCTTGCACGGCCCGAGGTCGGAGACCTCATGGCCGTGCGCGACACCGGAGCCTACGGTGCCGTCATGGCGTCGAACTACAACCGGCGGCTGATGCCCGCCGAGGTGCTGGTCGACGATGGACGGTGGAGCGTCATTCGCCGGCGTCAGACCATCGACGACCTCCTCGCGCTCGAAACCTGAATGGCCGGCGCGCTGATAGCGTTCGAGGGTCTGGATCAGAGTGGCAAGCAGACCCAGGCGGAAGGCCTGCGGGATTTCGTTCGGGACCGGGGTCGCCAGTGCCGCCTGCTCTCGTTCCCCGACTACCACACCGCGATCGGCGGGGAGATCTCGCGGGCGCTTCACGGCGAGCGTGATTACGCCCCCGACACGATGCAGCTGCTCTATGTGGCGAATCGGTACGAGAAGCGGGTCTGGATTGAAGATCAGCTGGCGGCCGGCACCGTGATCGTGTGTGATCGGTATGTCGCGTCGACCGTCGCCTACGGCGAGGCTCAGGGGCTGGACGCAATCTGGCTCGAGAACATCCAGAGATTCCTGCCCCGTCCCGATCTCACGGTCGTACTCGATATCGCGCCGGAGACCGCGGTGCGGCGCAAGGCGACCGGACGCGATCGTTACGAACGGGACCTGGCGTTACTGTCTCGTGTGCGGGACAGCTACCGGCGGCAGTCTCGCCAGGAACGCTGGCTGATCCTGAACGGCGAGCGCGCAAAAGCGGACGTCTCGGCCGACGTCCTCAAGGCAGTCGCGCCGCTGCTCGTGCAGCCGTAAGTCCCCGGACTGCGGTCGCGCCCGCTTCCAGCAGAACGTGCGCACACGCGTCCAGGGTTGCGCCCGTCGTGCTGACGTCATCCACCACCACGAGGACTGCCTCGCGCGGGATTCGGCACCGCGCCGCGAATGCACCCCGGACGTTCGCGTGCCTCTGTGCCTCCGGCAGATCCGTCTGCGTTACCGTGGCTCGAGCTCTTCGCAGCGCGTGCAGGACGGGTACCCCGAGGTGAGACGCGAGCTCCGCGGCCTGGTTGAAGCCGCGCGCGTACTGCCGGAAGAAGTGAAGCGGAACCGGGACGACGAAATCTGCGCCAACTAGCACCTCGCGTCCTGCCGCAGACATCAGCGCGCCGAGTGGCCGTGCGAGCGAACGGCGGCGGTCGTACTTCAAAGCCTGCAGGATGTCCCGTAGGACTCCGTCATAGGGACCGATGGAACGTCCGCACGAGATGACGCGCGGCGTCCTCCGACAGCGCGTGCACTGTGGAATCCCGGCCGGCAGGCGTGACGAGGGCAGCGCATCCCCGCAGGTCTGGCACACGGGGTCGGTCTGGGTAGGCAGCGATCTCCAGCATGCGGCACACACCGCGCCGCGCGTCGGGTGATCGAGGGGTTCTCGGCAGCAGGCGCAACAGGGAGCGAGCAGGACGGCGGAGAGCGCGTCGCCGAGCCCTCGGATCATGACTGCGCGGCTCGGGCGCGGCGCGTCAGGCCTTCTTTTCGATCGCCGCGGGTTCGTCGCTCACATTGATGCGCTCGGCATCCCCCCACAGGCGTTCCAGCCCGTAGAACGCCCGCGTCTGCGGGGTGAAGACGTGCACGATGAAGCTGAAAAAGTCCATCAGAACCCATTCGGCGCGGTCGTATCCTTCGGTGTGCGCCGGGCGCACCCTGGTCGCCCGCAGCGTCTCTTCGACACTGTCGACGATTGCTTTCACCTGGCGCGGATTGAGGCCTGAACACAGCACGAAAAAATCAGTGAACGCCGGCGTCTGTCGAAGATCGAGGACGACGACGTCTTGCGCCTTTTTGTCGAGCGCGGCGCGCACCGCGTCCGCGATCTCGGCCGGCCACGGCTTGACCTCGCCGGCCGACGTCCCCGAAGGGACCCCGCCGGTCTGCGGCCCCGTGCGCGCCAGCGCGGCTCGCCTGGCGCCCTTCACTTGCTCCCGCTCCGTTCCGGTGGCTTCTGGATCGGCCGCGTCACCTGCACGCCGCCTGGCGACCTTCACACGCGGGCGCTTGGTTCCGGTAGCCGTCGTTTCTTTGCGTTCAGTTTTGGCCATGCAAGTGGTTCGCCGTTGACGTGATGGGAGACTGTTGCGTGTAAAGCGCGTGTTGCTGAATGTGATCTTCGACCGGTAAGGGCACCAGGCCCGAGACCGGTTGTCCCTCGGCCAGGCGGCGGCGGATGTCCGTGGACGAAATGTCCGGTGTCGGCGCCTCCACCAGAAATATCAGCGTTTCGTCCGCCGCCGCCGCTTCAGTCGCGCGGCCAATGGGCAACCGCATCCGGGCCTTCAGTTGCGGGAAGCGCTGGCGCAACGCTGACAGCGACATTCCGGGGCGGGACACGACGATGAAGTTCGAGAGGTCCAGCACCTCCGGATACCGGCTCCACGTCTCAATTTCTGCAAAGGCATCTGCGCCGGTGATGAAGAAAATCTGCGATGCCCCGATACCCCGCGCGTCGCTGACACGAAGCAGCGTATCCGCCGTATAGGACGGACCCGGCGACAGCAGCTCCAGGTCGCTCGCGCACAAGCCCTCGACGCCGTTGACCGCCAGGGACGCCATGGCAAATCGGTGGTAGGCGGACGTCGCAGGTCGGGATCGGTGTGGCGGCACGTGAGTGGGAATGATGATCACGCGTTCGAGGGCGAGCGCCTCGCGCGCGGCGAGCGCGGCTTCGATGTGCCCCTGGTGAATCGGATCCAGCGTGCCGCCGAGGATACCGATACGCACCACGTCGCTCATTCAGCGACAGGGTCCGCGACGGAGGTCATGGCCGCGGCGCGTTCACGGGCTGCGACCACTTCGCGCCAGACCGCCTCGAGGAGAGGCGGTAAGCCGTCGCCGGCGGCCGCGGAAACCGCGTGGAGTGGAACATGGCATTCGAGCAGGTGCGACCGGAGCTTCTTGAGGCGCTCCGGCTCGTCGAGTGCGTCGATCTTGTTGGCCGCCACGATGACGGGTTTGTCAGCCAGCCGTTCGCCCGATGCATCCCGGCCGGGGAACAACTCCAGCTCGCGCTTGATGACCTCGTAATCCTCGACCGGATCGCGTCCACTGGCCGAGGACACGTCCACGATGTGGACGAGAACCTTGGTCCGTTCGAGGTGACTGAGGAACCGCGTCCCGAGCCCATGTCCGCTGTGCGCTCCCTCGATCAACCCGGGGACGTCCGCGACCACAAACGAACGGTCTCCCGACAGGCCAACGACGCCGAGATTTGGAACGAGAGTCGTGAAGGGATAGTCGGCGATCTTCGGCCGTGCTGCGGAGATGCGCGAGATCATGGTGGATTTGCCGGCGTTCGGATAGCCGACCAGCCCGACGTCCGCCAGTAACTTCAAGTGCAGCCGAAGGCTCTTCTCTTCGCCTGGCAGGCCCGGTTGCGTTTTTCGCGGTGCCCGGTTGGTGGAGGTGGCATACGTCGCGTTGCCGTGGCCCCCCAATCCGCCCTTCGCGATCATCACGCGCTGGCCGTCGTCGGTCAGGTCCGCTACCTGGACGAACTCGTCGTCTCGTTTCTCATAAACGACGGTTCCTATGGGGACCTGAAGCTCGATGTCGCTCCCGTTCTTGCCCCTGCGGTTGGACCCTTCACCGTGACCGCCCCGGCCAGCCTCGAAAATTTTCTGGAACCGGAAATTCAGGAGGGTGTTCAGATTGGGGTTCGTGAGGAGGTAGACGGAACCACCGGGCGCGCCATCACCGCCATCGGGGCCGCCTCGCGGCACGAACTTTTCTCGGCGGAAGCTCAGCGCTCCCCGGCCACCGTGCCCGGCGGCGACCTGGATCTCTACCTCGTCAACAAACATGAATGGCCATTTTCAGGCGGCTCAGCCGGGGCTCGACGGCACCCTACGGCGGCGGCACGGAACACCCGTCAGCGGCCTTCCCGACTCTACTCGGCTGCCGGGACAATGCTGATAGTGCGACCGCGGGCGCCATGATCGGCAAACTTCACCACGCCGGTGACCTTGGCAAACAGCGTGTCGTCCTTCCCAAGGCCGACGTTGAGGCCAGGGCGGAACTTGCGGCCGCGCTGACGCACGAGGATCGAGCCTCCGGTGACGAGGTTGCCGTCGAACCGCTTGACGCCGAGGCGCTGGGAGTTGGAATCGCGCCCGTTACGAGAACTGCCCTGACCCTTTTTTGTAGCCATGATGGTGTTTCAATTCGGCCGGACGAAGCCGGCCTACATCAGATTTCGATACCGGTGATGCGAACCCGCGTGTAGGTCGCGCGGTGGCCCTGGGTCTTGCGGAAGCCCTTGCGGCGGCGCTTCTTGAAGATGCGGATCTTCGGGCCACGCTCCTCGCCGTCGACGACGCCGAGAACTTTGGCATTGGCGACGAACGGGGCACCTGCGAGCATTTCGCCGCCCTCTTTTTCGAGAAACAGCACGCGGTCGATCGTGACTTCCTGCCCAGGCTGCGCGTCGAAGCGATCGACGGTGACCACGCTGCCCGGCGAGACCTTGACCTGCCGGCCGCCGCTCTGAATAATTGCGAACACGTTCCCTCCGTCAGCCCCTACAGGGAGGCCCTAATCGCTGAGTGCAAAGGTATCAGGGTAGCACGTCGACCTGGCTTGGGGCAATCGGCGGAAGGTGAGGGCTCGACCGCCTGGCGACACTAGGAGCGTGTCCGAGTAATACCGAAATCAGCGGTTTTCGCGATCGCCGCGCGCGCTTTTCCTAATGTTTTCGGCGCGCGGTTTGGCAAAAACCGATTACTCGGACACGCTCCTAGGGTGGATGGTCCGCTTACCGCAGCAGGATCCTGGTCCCGCGGATCTTTTGAGTGCTCAACGCTCCAAGGAAGTCCGGGATGAGCTCGTCCATCAGCTCGAAGTAGGACGCCAGCGCCGGCACGGACTGTTGTGTCGGGTACAGCCGCTCGCGACGTTGGGTCTCAGAGTAGAGCGTCGCGCCTGTCCGTCCGTCGATGAATACGAACTTCGGCTCGAGGACGAACCCTTTGCGCTCCATGTAGGTACGCACCGGGACGACGATACGGCGACCGAGCTGATCGTACTGTTCCCGGTTCTGATTGACCCAGCCGGCTGTCTGCTGGGGGGTGAAAAGGATGGTACCGGTGATGATCAGGGGGTTTTCGTATTCCTCGCCCAGTTTCTTCCAGAACGCCGCATCCGCGAAGATACGCTCGTAGCGCTCCATGTCCTTCTTCGAGCGGATCGTCCCGGGCGCTTCCGGTTTGGCGGTATCGGCGGCCGGCGCTGGCTGTGCCCCCGGCTGAAAGGTTCCGGGAATCTCCCCGACGGCCGGGAGCGCCGCCGGATCCGCACCAGCGGCACGGGTCTGCCGGTTCGCCAGTTCGGTGAGCTGCAGAACTTCAGCTTCGATCACACGGAGGTTGGTCTTGCTCCGGAGTTGGCTTCGGAGCAGGCGCACCGTTTCCATGTTCGCATCGACATCGTCGGTGCCCCCGGAGATGAAGCCTGCGACGAGCACGCGACGGAACGCCGACACATCCAGCTTGGCCTGGATCGGCGTTTCAATCGGCACCTCGTAGAAGTTGGTGCAGGCAACCGTCGCGCTGAGCAGCGCGAGGCTAGCGATCGCGGCGACGTTTCGTGCGGTCATTGATTTCTTTGAAGAGATCGTAGTTCTGCCGGATCAGCGTGTTCTTGGGATCGAGCTTGAGCGCGCGGTGATACGCGGACTCAGCATCGTCGAAGCGGCCTTCGTACTCGTAACCGATTGCGAGGTTGTTCCACGCCTCCGCGTATGAGGGGTCGAGCTGGGTGGCCTTTTCCCAGCGGTAGGTCGCCTCTTTCCAGAGACCATTCTGCGCCACCTTGATGCCGAATTCGACCTGGGCTTTCGCGTCCGACCGTGCGTCCGCGTGAGCCGCGGGCACGAAGGCGAGCAATGCCGCGGTGAAGGCGAAGGCTCTGAAGAGCATCGTGGATGCGCTCACTATAGTCAGGCGGTGTATTACCCGCAAGAAGTTTCCCGACCGGGACGAAACGGCTCGGAGTCAGCAATGGGTGTACCAGAGCTTTGGACAGAAATACTGCGTTTTCAGGGGGTTCGCCGGCAGTTTTTGTAATTCTCAGGTCAATGTGCGTAAGTCGCGTTGCGGCATGTGACAGCGCCCGCCTATAATGAGGACAGAGGTCGGGCCGAAAACTGCGCCAGCAGCCGTGTGTCCGGCCTTTTGTCTTGGGTGGGCGCGATGCGGCCGGCGCGAGGTAGCGCCGATGGATCTCCTGACCGCTGTCGCCGTGTCGATGCTTCCCGTGTCTCGCTTGAAGGCCTGTGCCGCCTTCAAGGAATTGCGCCAGGCCGAAGAAGACCGGGCGCTCGAGTGTGTCCTCGATCTGACGGGTGTTCCTTCGGAAACGCCATCCGGCCGGGCGGTGGCGGTAGCGGCCAGGACCGCGGCCGCCGAGGCGGTGGCCGCTGGGGCGGCTCTCGGTTTCACACCTGTCCCGATCCGCGACCCGCGTTATCCTGCGCTGCTTTCGTGCATCACGGACCCTCCGCCGGTGCTATGGTCCCGAGGAGATCTGGCCTGTCTCGGCGCTCCGTGCGTAGCCATCGTCGGGTCACGCGCGGCTACGCCCTACGCTTTACAGGTGGGGCGCCGTTTAGCCGCCGAGCTGGCGGAACGGGGTATCGTGGTGGTCAGCGGTCTGGCCCGCGGCGTGGACTCGGCGGCCCACGAGGGGAGCCTGCGCGCGAGCGGGTCGACGGTGGCGGTCATCGGCTCGGGCCTCGACAACATCTACCCCAGGGAGCACGACGCCCTCGCGGACAGGATAACCGCTCAAGGTCTGGTGTTGAGCGAGTTGGCGCCTGGCGCGAAGCCGCTGCCGGAGCATTTTCCGCTGCGCAACCGGATCATCAGCGGGATCTCGCTGGCGGTTGTCGTAGTCGAAGCCTCTGACAAGAGCGGGTCGCTGATCACTGCCGCGTGCGCGCTGAAACAGGGGCGGGACGTCATGGCAGTGCCCGGCAGCGTGCTCACCGGCCGGAACCGCGGATCGCATAGCCTTTTGAAGGACGGCGCAAAGGTCATCGAAAGTGCGGACGATATCCTGGAGGACCTTGGCTGGAGGACACCCGCCTCTATTGGGTCATCGACACGCATCACCGCCTCCAAGTCGCTGAGCAGTGATCCTTTACTGCGTAAGATGGAGATCGGAGAGATTTACCGGCTCGACGATCTTGTCGAGGCCACGGGCACGGCCGCGTCGAAACTTCTCCCGCGCCTCATGGAACTGCAGCTTCTGGGCCACATCGAGGCCCCGGGGGGCGGACGATTCGTTCGCCAGGCGCCGTTTCCTCTCAGCTGATCAGGGTTCTGGTAACGTAGGGTCAGACATATGGCAAAGGCACTCGTCGTGGTCGAATCGCCCGCTAAGGCGAAAACGATCAATAAATATCTCGGCAGGAATTACAAAGTGGTTGCCTCCATGGGCCATGTGCGTGACCTGCCCAAGAGCAAGCTGGGCGTCGACGTCGACGAGGATTTCGAACCCTCCTACGAGGTGATCGCAAGCCGAAAGAAGGTCCTCAAGGAGCTCAAGGACGGCGCCAAAGGGGTGGACGAGATCTTCATCGCGACCGACCCCGACCGCGAAGGGGAGGCGATCGGCTGGCACCTGGCCGAAGAACTGGGGAGCGGCAACACGAAGAAGATCCGCCGCCTCATGTTCAACGAGATCACCAAGAAGGGGGTGCTCGCCGCGCTCGAACATCCCACCACCATCAACAAGCAGATAGTCGACGCGCAGCAGGCGCGGCGTGTGCTCGATCGCCTCGTGGGTTACAAGATCAGCCCTCTGCTGTGGGACAAGGTTCGACGCGGTCTGAGCGCGGGGCGCGTGCAGTCGGTCGCGCTCAAGCTCGTCTGCGACCGCGAGCGGGAGATCGAAGTGTTCACCGCCGAGGAGTACTGGAACATTACCGCCCGTCTGGCCGGCCCGCTACCGCCGGAGTTCGACGCCAGGCTGCTGAAGCGCGACGGCGCCAACATCAAGGTGGGGAACAAGGAAGAAGCCGACAGGGTCCTGTCGGACCTTCGCTCGGCGGACTGGGTGGTCGGGACCGTCACGAACAAGGAGCGCAAGAAGCACGCGCTGCCGCCGTACATCACGTCACGGCTCCAGCAGGCCTCGCGCTTCCCGGTCAAGAAGACCATGATGATCGCCCAGCAGCTCTACGAGGGAATCGAGCTGCCCGGGGAAGGAGCCGTGGGTCTCATCACCTACATGCGAACCGACTCCACCCGCGTGTCGGAAGAGGCCATTACCGACGTGCGCGAGCACATCGGGGAGAAGTTCGGCCCCGACTTTGTGCCCGAGAAGGCGAATTTCTACAAGACGAAGAAAGACGCGCAGGATGCGCACGAAGCCATCCGCCCGACGTCGATGCAGTGGCATCCCGAATCGGTGCGCGCGCAGCTGACGGCGGACCAGTACTACCTGTATCGCCTGATCTGGAATCGCTTCGTCGCGTCGCAGATGCTGCCGGCGATCTTCGACGACACGACCGTTGACATCACCGCCGCGAATTACCTGTTCCGCGTCAAGGGTTCGGTGCCCAAGTTCGCGGGCTGGACGGCGGTCTACGAGCGAGATGTTGCGGAGGTGCGCACCGAGGGGGCCGGCCCGGACGCGGTCAGCTCCGAGGACGAGGAAGGGTCGGGTGTGCTGCCGCCGCTCTCGGAAGGCGACCGCCTCGACCTGAAGGAGCTGAGGCCGGACCAGAAGTTCACGCAGCCGCCGCCGCGCTACAGCGAAGCGACGCTCGTGAAGGCGATGGAAGAGAACGGCATCGGCCGTCCCAGCACCTACGCATCGATCATCAGCGTCATCCAGGCGCGCGAGTACGTAAACAAGATGGAGGGCCGGTTCAAGCCGACGGTGCTCGGCCGCATGCTCGTGGATCGACTGCTGAGTCCGGCGTTCGACGACATCCTGGACGTCAACTACACCCGCGAGCTCGAAGAGGACCTCGACAAGATCGAGGAGGGCACCGAGGACTACAAGTCCACACTCACGAACTTCTACAAAAAATTCGCGAAAGATCTCGATCGCGCCAAGGAACAGATGCCCAACTTCAAGGAGGGCGTTCCGCCAGAGCCGGCGGTCGAGTGCGACAAGTGCGGCAAGCAGATGGTGATGAAGGCCGGCAAGTTCGGGCTGTTCCTCGCCTGTAGCGGCTATCCGGACTGCGAGAACACGCGCGAGCTCGAAACCGTGGAGGCCGGTGCGGAAGGAGAGGCGATCGAAGAGGCCTGCGAGAACTGCGGCAAGCCCATGGCGATGAAGCGCGGGCGCTTCGGCCAGTTTCTCGCGTGCACCGGGTACCCCGAGTGCAAGACGACGCGGAAGATCATCGCGACGAAGCAGGGAATGACGGCGGCGAAGCCGGACCAGATCCTTGACGAAAAGTGTCCGAAGTGCGAGTCGAACCTCGTCATCAAACAGGGGCGATTCGGCGAGTTCACCGCGTGCACGAACTATCCCAACTGTAAGTACGTAAAACAGAAGTCCACGGGCGTCCTCTGTCCAAAGGACGGCGGCGACATCGTGGAGCGCAAGTCGCGGCGCGGAAAAGCGTTCTATGGCTGCGCCAACTATCCGGACTGTGACTTCACGCTCTGGAACAGGCCCATCGTGGAAACGTGCCCGGAGTGTAAAGCGCCGTTCCTGGTCGAGAAGATCACCAAGCGCCACGGGCGCCAGTTGATCTGCAACAACGAGGAGTGCTCCTACGTGCGCACCGAGGAACTGACTACGGCCTGACCGTGCTCCGGGTGCTTCCAACCGTGACCCGCATACATATCGTTGGTGGTGGACTGGCTGGCAGCGAGGCCGCCTGGCAGGCTGCGTCCACAGGGGTTCCCGTAACCCTTTACGAGATGCGACCGGTTCGGCCAACCGCGGTCCATCAGACTGACGGGCTTGCGGAACTGGTTTGCAGCAACTCGTTCCGCGGCGACAAGCTCGATAATGCCGTCGGTCTCCTGAAAGAGGAGATGCGGCGCCTCAATTCACTGGTGATGCGAGCGGCGGACATCGCACGGGTCCCTGCCGGAGCGGCGCTCGCCGTCGACCGACAGAAGTTTTCGGCCGAAGTCACCCGCGTCATCGAATCGCATCCATTGATCATCCTCCACCGCGAAGAGGTGCCGCGGATTCCGTCCGTGGACGGCCCGCTGGTCATCGCGACGGGTCCTCTGACGTCCGACTCGCTATCCGCCGACATCGCGTCTCTTGTGGGCGCCGCCCACCTGTATTTCTACGACGCGATCAGCCCCATCGTCCTGGCCGACAGCATCGATCGCACCAAAGTCTTCCGCGCATCCCGATGGTCCCGAAGCCTGAGGGGGCCTGTCCCCGTTGCTGCGGGTCCTACAGAAGAGATAGACGTAAGTGGAATGGATGCAACAGTTGACCGGGACGGGGCCTGGCCCCCTGCGGGCCCGGCTTGCGGAACAGACGATGGGGAAGGGGACTATTTGAACTGTCCGTTCACGGCGGACGAGTACCGGCGGTTCTATGAAGCGCTGATGAGTGCAGCGAAGGCGCCGCTGCACGAATTCGACGATCCCAGGTTCTTCGAAGGATGCCTGCCGATCGAAGTCATGGCGTCACGCGGCGTCGACACCCTGCGGTTCGGACCCATGAAGCCGGTCGGCCTCCCGGATCCGCGTACCGGACGCGATGCCTACGCGATCGTCCAGTTGCGCCAGGACAATCTAGCAGCGTCCCACTACAGCCTCGTAGGATTCCAGACCCAGATGAAATGGGGGGAGCAGGCGCGTGTGCTGCCGCTGATTCCCGGTCTCGAGAACGCGGAATTCGTCCGGTTCGGCATGATCCACCGCAACACCTACATCAACGGACCGACGATGCTGCGCGGCACGTGGCAGATGCACGGTCGCGACAACTTGTTCTTCGCGGGACAGATCTCCGGCGTCGAAGGCTACGTGGAGTCAGCCGCGTCGGGACTGATCGCCGGACGCAACGCGGCCGCCATTGCCCAGGGACGCGCACCCTCGGAGCCGCCGCGGACGACGGCCATCGGCGCGCTGGGCTATTACGTCTCGCACGCCGAGCCGAAACACTATCAGCCGAGCAACATCACGTTCGGCATCATCCCGCCGCTCGTGCGCGAGCCTGGCGGCCCTCGAGTGCCGAAGAAGAAAGCCGAGCGGAACGAGCGGCTGTCCCGCCGGGCGCTCGCCGATCTGGACGGCTGGCTGGCGATCCACGATGCAAGAACAGCTCAGCGAATTCCTTGAACACCTGCTGCTGAACGAGAACGCCTCGCGGCACACCGTCCGCGCCTACGAGAGCGACCTCTCCCAGTTCGTCACGTTCGTCGCCGCGCGGAACGGCCGCAAGCGGATGGATCTCAGGCCAGAGGACTTCACCCATCTCAGCATCCGCGCCTTTCTCGGCGATCTCCAGAAGCGCTCGATCTCCAGGTCGTCGGCCGCGAGAAAGCTGGCCGCCATCAGGACGTTCTCGCGATACATGCGGCGCGAAGGGGTCCTGGACGACGACCCGTCTGCCCTGGTCGGGACGCCGAAGCGCGAACAACGGCTGCCGGCGCACCTCGGCGAAGCCGAGATGACCCGCCTGCTCGAGATGCCGGACGCAACGCATCCGCTGGGCCGTCGCGATCGCGCGATCCTGGAGCTCTTTTATGCCTCAGGCCTCCGGCTCAGCGAACTCGTGGGCCTCGACGTCGACGACGTCAACCTCTCGAGCCGGATCGTCCGAGTGCTTGGTAAAGGGCGCAAAGAACGCCTGGTCCCATTCAACCGGTCGACCGAAAGCGCCGTGCGAGCGTGGCTGAAGGACTGGGAGGGGCTGGCGGCTGTCGCACAGGAGGCCGCGCGCGGTGCCCGGAAGGGGAGCCGCAAGAAAAGCACTCCCATGTTTCTCAATTACGCCGGAGGACGTCTATCGACCCGCAGTGTCGACCGGCTGGTGCGGAAGTACGTCTCGGCCTGCAGTTCGCGCTTCGGGATCAGCCCGCACGCGCTGCGCCACTCGTTCGCGACGCACCTGCTGCAGCGAGGCGCCGACCTCAGGGCGATTCAGGAGCTGCTGGGCCACGCCCGGCTCAGCACCACCCAGCGTTACACCCACGTGAACGCGGCACAGCTGATGGACGCATACAAGAAGGCGCATCCAAAAGCCTGAACTTGCGATCGCTAATCCCTGATCCCTGATCGGTAATTGGTAATCGCTAGTGCGACCAGCCACTACGTCGGCGCGTATTCATCCTGCTGCACCGCCATCGGCCGTCGGCCTCCACGCGCATAGTCGATGCCGAGGGTCTTGATCTTGTAGTTCATGACGCGCGGGCTGATCGCGAGCAGCTCGGCGGCGTCCTTCTGTACCCAGTTGGACATCTTCAGCGCTTCCACGATCGCCTGCCGCTCGATTTCCTCGAGCGCGATTCCGGTAGGTGGGATCTTCACCACCGGGTTCGACTCCCCGGATGACTGGGTCGTCGATAGCTCACCGAGGCGAAGATCGACACTTGTCAGCTGCGCGCCTTCGGTCAGCAGTACCCCGCGTTCGATCGCGTTTTCGAGCTCTCGGATGTTGCCGGGCCAGTTGTAACGCATCAGCAGCTTGAGCGCGTCGTTGGCGATGCCGTCCACGCGTTTCTTCAGCTCACCGGCAAATCGCCGGAGGAAGAACATGGCGAGCGCCTGGATGTCTTCCTTGCGCTCACGGAGCGGCGGCGTCTCGATCGAGACGACGTTGAGCCGGTAGTAGAGGTCCTCGCGGAACTGCCCGTTGGAGACCATCTGGGGAAGGTTGCGGTTGGTCGCCGCAATGAGCCGAACGTCGACGCGCAACGTGCGGGTGCCGCCGAGGCGCTCGAATTCGTGCTCCTGCAGCACGCGCAGGATCTTCGCCTGCGTGTTCGCACTCATGTCGCCGATCTCGTCGAGGAACAGCGTCCCGCCATCGGCCTGCTCGAAGCGGCCGACGCGCTGCTTGTCGGCTCCGGTGAAGGCCCCCTTCTCGTGCCCGAAGAGCTCCGACTCGAGCAGGTTCTCCTGGAGGGCTGCGCAGTTCACCTTCACGAAGTTCCGCGCTGCTCGCAGCGAGTTGTGATGGATCGCACCGGCGATGAGCTCCTTGCCGGTGCCTGTTTCGCCCCGGATGAGAACCGTCGTGTTGCTCTTGGCGACCTTCTTGACGATGCCGAGAACGGCCTGCAAGGCTCCGCTCGCGCCTACGATCCGGTCGAAGTCGTAGATGTCCTGCTGGGTGTGGCGGAGGTACTCGATTTCGTGCTTCAGCCGGCGATGCTCGATCGCCTTGTCGACCTTGAGCTCCATCTCCTCGATTTCGAAGGGCTTCTGGACGAAATCGTAGGCACCGAACTTCATCGCCTCGACCGCGGTGTGAATCGACCCGAACGCGGTCATCAGGATGACGGCCGTGGTCGGGTGCATGGCCTTGGCCGTCCTCAACACGTCGAGGCCGTCGCTGCCGCCCATCTTCAGGTCGCTGAGGATGACGTCGTATTGGCCCTCGTGGAGCTTCTCGATGGC
Organism: Acidobacteriota bacterium; assembly: GCA_013694845.1. Taxonomy (GTDB): domain Bacteria; phylum Acidobacteriota; class Vicinamibacteria; order Vicinamibacterales; family 2-12-FULL-66-21; genus JACDCA01. The sequence goes on along the minus strand of JACDBQ010000046.1, from coordinate 21,928 downwards.
GACGTTTCCATTGGGCGCCTCATCGACCTCGTGCTTCGCCTCGGACAGCGCGCGGACGATGCCGCGGCGAAGTGAATCGTGATCATCGGCGACAAGAATGCGACCCATCAACATCTACCTTTCGAAACCACAAAAATGCGTGTGCATTTTTTATCAATGCGCGCGGGGCCCCACCCCCGCGCGCCCTCGCTCGCAGGCGCTGTGCTCTACCGAAACAACTCGTGATTACCAGTGACTGGTATCGTCACCCGGAAGCGCACGCCCCCTTCGGGCCGGGCACTCACGTCGATCCGGCCGTCGTGCGCATCGACGATCTTCCGTACGATGGCCAGACCCAGCCCGGATCCCTGAGGCTTGGTCGTGAAGAACGGGCTGAACATCTTGTCCATGAGGTCCGGCGAGACGCCCGGACCGTCGTCGGCCACTTCCAGCTGGACCATCGGCACGGCTTTCACGTCGCTGCCGACGGCCACTTCCTCCTCGGTGGCAAGCTGGGTGGCGGAGATGCGGACCTGGCCGAGGCCGTTCATCGCCTCGAAGGCGTTGGTCAGCAGGTTGGTGAAAATCTGCCGCAGCTGGTGCGGGTCTCCCTGGATGTAGGGCAGATCATCGGGCACCGCCAGTGACACCTGTATCCCCCCACGCCGCTTGTGGCTGTCGGCCATCGACACCGCGTCGCGCACGACATCGGCAAGCGCGATGTGTTCGACCTGAAGCCGGATCGGGCGCACGAAGTCGAGCACCTCGATCACGATGGCGTTGGCCATCTTCGCTTCCTTGATGATGTCGCTGAGGATCGAGAGCGCATCCTGGTTGTCGGCGAGCTGCCGCTTCAGCAGGCCGGCCATCACCTCGATCCCGGCAAGCGGATTCTTGACTTCGTGGGCGATCACGGCAGCCATCTCGCCCAGCGCCGCGAGCCGATCCCGCAGCCGCTCCCGTTCTTCGAGCTGCTCGACGCGGGTCAGGTCCTTGAAGAACAGTGTGGCCCCGGTGACGCGGCCGCTCGCGTCGCGCACCTGCGAAAGCGTGTAGCCGATGACTCTATTGGTCCGTCTGAGCCGCAGCTCGGCGCGATTCGGCAGGTGAGAAAGCTCGAAGGCGCCCGCGATGATTCGGGTTACGTCGGGCAGGTCCTTCAGGACCTCCTCGTACGGACGTCCGATGTCGGAGGCTTGTGGATCCAGACCGAAGATCCGGTAGGCGACCTCGTTCATGACCGCAATGCGGCCGTCGAGGGTAACGGCCAGCACGCCGTTCCGAAGGTTCCACACCAGGTCGCGGTAGAAAGTCTCAGCGACCGCGTGGAGCGACGGATCGCCATCCACGTCGGGACGCACGACCGGACGCCGGGATCCTTGTGGAGCTTCCGCTTTCCGGGTGCGCTTGGGACTCGAGGTTGGTTCCATTTGTGTAATAGGCGTGGCTCGTTCCCCAGCGCAAAGGGTGTGCCCCGCCTCCAGGCCGGCGCCGCCTCAATTCAGGCCGTAACTCAAACGATTCTGTACTCAGCCCAGCCGCGACAGTGACAGTTTCGGCGGGAGATTACAAAAACGTTAGAGGTGACGGGGAAGCACGAAGGTCGAGAAGTCGCCGAAGATCGGGGAAGCGGGAAGGTCGAGAAGTTGCCGAAGCCGCGGCACTCGCTATCAGCCGCCGTGCTGCAATGCCTCCCACTGTGCCATCAGGTCGCCGACCTCCCACATGAGCGCCTGGTGGCGGTCGATGACTGGCTTGGCCGTGTCGTGGTTGTCGTAGAAGCCCTTTGCCGTCATCCGGGCCTCGATTGCCTTCACCTCGGCCTCGCGTTCGGCGATGCGGGCCTCGAGCTCATCCACCCGGCGGCGCCGGGCGCCTTCCGCCTTGCGCTCCTTCCGCGCCTCGGCTTCCTGGCGCTTTCGATCGTCGTAAGTGGGCTGCTTTTCAGCTTCCAGCTTCCCGCTGCCAGCTTCCAGCTTCCCGGCTCCAGGTTGTACCGCCCGGCTTCCAGCTTCCAGCGGCGCGCTTGCTGGTTCTGGCCTGTCTCCAGGATTCTGTTTCCCGCCTCGAACTTCTCGCTTGCGAGTGGCGACGTCGGGCTTCGAGGACACCCGAGCGGTGGCCGCCGAACGGTCGGAGCTGGACGCTGGAAGCTGGGAACTGGCAGCGTGCTTTCGGCTCCAGAGGAACTCTTCGTAGTTGCCGGGGTAGAGGAGCGCCTGGCCCCCGCCGATCTCGATCACTTTGGTGGCGAGGTTGTCGACGAAGTACCGGTCGTGCGAGACGAAGATCAACGTGCCCCCGAAGTCCTCTAGCGCTTCAAGCAAAACGTCCTTGGAGTCGAGGTCCAGGTGGTTGGTTGGCTCGTCGAGCACCAACGTGTTGGACGGGCGCAGCAGCATCCGTGCGACCGCGAGCCGCGTACGCTCTCCGCCCGACAGCACTCTCACCGGCTTTTCGACGTCGTCCCCCGAGAAGAGAAAGCCGCCGAGGATGTTGCGGATGTGCGGGACCATCTGGAGGGGCGCATCCCCGGCGAGAATCTGGTATACCGTGCGCGTCGGGTCGAGCCGGGTCGCTTCGTCCTGCGCGAAGTACTGCGTGATCACCTGGTGCCCTTCGGTCCGGGTACCCGAATCGGGCGGCTCGACTCCCGAGAGCATCCGCATCATCGTCGACTTGCCGGCGCCATTGGGACCGATGAGAGCGATGCGATCGCCGCGCTCGATGTGCGCGTTCACGCCATCGAGGACCGCGCGGCGGTCGTAGGCCTTCCGGATGTTTTTGAGCTCGAGCACCATCCGCCCGCTACGGGCGCACGCCGGGAAGGTGAAGCGGACACGTTTCCGCTCGGGCGGGATCTCGATCGGCACGACCTTGTCGAGCATCTTGATCCGGCTCTGCACCTGGGCCGCCTTGGTGGCCTGGTACCGGAATCGGTTGATGAAGGCCTGCATCCGCTCGACTTCCTCGTCCTGGTCCCGTTTCATCTGCCGGAGACGCTCCATGCGCGCCTCGCGCTCCTGCAGGTAATCGGTGTAGTTCCCCGTGTAATCGGTCAGTCTGCGCAAGCCGATTTCGGTGATCCGGGTGACCACGGCATCCAGGAAGAAGCGGTCGTGTGAGACCAGGATGACGGCATGAGGGTAGTCGGCCAGGTACTCTTCGAGCCAGTTCCTCGCCTCGAGATCCAGGTGGTTGGTTGGCTCGTCCAGCAGGAGCAGGCCCGGCCGGCCGAGGAGAAGTTTGGCGAGCGCGATGCGCATCTGCCACCCACCCGAAAATGTTTCGGACCGCTTGTGGAGATCGTCGGGGGTGAAGCCCAGACCACGGAGCACGGTCGTGATCTTCAGGTCGATGCTGTAACCCTCGCGGCGGCGGAATGTGTCCTGAAGGTCGCTGTAGCGCTCGAGCATCGCGGCGTGTGCCTCTTCTGGATTCTCTTCCCCCAGCTTCTCCTCGAGCGTGCTGATTTCGTCACGCATGTCGAGTAGCGGCTTGAAGGCGAGGCCCGCCTCCTCGATCAGCGTCCGTCCGCTGTGGTTGAGGCCGTCCTGCGGCAGGTATCCGACGGTCAGGCCGGCCGGCTTGACGATGGACCCGGCGTCGGACTCCTCGAATCCTGCGAGCATTTTGAGCAGGGTCGTCTTGCCCGCGCCGTTGGGTCCGCTGAGGCCGACGCGCTCGCGATCGTCGATCTGCCAACTCACCGAGTCGAGCAGGACGCGCCCGCCAAAAGATTTGCTGAGGGAAACGAGCTGGATCAACTTGCGACTTCGCGGAGCGCCTTTGCGGCCGCCGCGAGCACGCGCGGGACCCGGAACGGTTTGGTGAGGTAGCCCTGTACACCCAGGTTGATCGCCTCGATGGCGCTCGCTTCGCTGGAGTAGCCGGTCACGATGATCACGGGGATGTCAGCCTTCAGCCGGCGCGCTTCGCGGATCACGTTCAAGCCGTCGACGCCTGGCATGCGAAGGTCGGTAATGAGCAGATCGTATTGAATGATCCGCATGCGGTCGACCGCGGTTCGTCCGTCGGGTGCCAGATCGACTTCGTAGTCGGCCAGGGCGAGCGTCTTGGAGAGCAGATCCCGAATCGTCTCTTCGTCATCGACGACGAGCACCCGTGCGCGTCCTCCAACCGGGCCCGCGTGACGCGCCGACGTGGCGCCGGACCGCCCGGCGCGAGCGCGTTGAGTTTCGAGCCACGCATCGATGTCCCGCCGCCGAAATCGCCACTGACGGCCGACCCTGACCGCCGGGATCTTGCCGGCCTTGATGAGGCGGTACACCGTGCGGAGGTTTACCTGGAGGTACTCGAGTACCTCTTCGGTTGTCAGAAAAGCGTCGTCCATATCTGCGGAGCTCGGAACGTTCACTTTACCACTCCGCGGGCAGCTGGATGCTGAACCTCGCCCCTCCCAGAGCAGAGCTTTCTGCCGTGAGCACGCCGCTGTGGTCCTGAATGATTCCGTAGGCGATCGCCAGGCCCAGGCCGGTTCCCTGGCCAACGTCCTTCGTCGTGAAGAACGGATCGAAAATCCGGGGCATCACGTCATCAGGTATCCCGGGACCGGAGTCATCCACGTGGATCACGAGCCCGGGCGTCGCCGCCGCGAGCGTGATCGTAATCCGTCCGGGTACACTTGCGGACGCAATCGCCTGTTCGGCGTTGATCAGGATGTTCAAAAACGCCTGTTGCAGGCGCAGCGCGTCCCCGAGGACGAGCGGAAGGACCGTGTCGCCGAGCTGCGCGATGTGGATCCGCGCCGTGTCTGCCGCGGCCTGCCGGATCGCGATCGTCTCGCCGATCAGGGCCGGGATGTCGATTGGCCTCCGAGGCGAGCGCTGTGACCCCGTGAACACCAGCAGGTTGCGCACGATCTCCGCGGCGCGGTCGGCTTCGAGGTAAATACGCCGCAAGTCGGATCGATGCGGACTGTCGGGATCGATGGTTTCGAGCATCAGCTCCGCGTAGCCCAGCACACCCTGGAGCGGATTGTTGATCTCGTGAGCGATCCCGGCGATGAACTGGCCCAGCGCCGCGAGTTTTGCCGCCTGCACGAGACGACTGCGCAGCTGGTTCTGCTCACTGATATCGCCCAGAACCTCGCTGAGCACCAGGACGCGCTCGATCGCGATGGACAGCTGCCGTCCGAGGTCAGCCCCGGTCTCTATGAAGAGAGGAGAGTCCACGTCCCGGGGCTCCCCTTCGATCACCAGCGTGCCCAGCGCGCGCCGCCATCCCCGCAGGGGTACGACGAGGCACTGTGCCTCGGCGACAGAGAACAGCTCCGGGGCGTCCAGCCGCAGTCCACGAGCGATCATCGAGTCCTCGTTGGAGGCGATACTGGGCTTGGTTGCGGACTCCCGCGGGTCCGACGACGCCGCCAGTGTCAGGATCCGGACCCGACGGTCGTGCATCCAGATGGACGTTCGGCGGACGCCGAAGGCGGTGGTCAGGTCGATCGTGAGTGATTCGAGCGCCGGCGCGAACCCGAGGTTGGCCGAGACCCCTCGGGAAAAGAGAAGCAAGGCCTGCTGCAGGCGCTTGCGCAGGGCAAGTTCCCTGGTCAGCCGCTCGATGAGTTGAGAATCCATCGGGGAAGTGGGCGCATTTTAAGATGTTGCGGGGAAAAGGGCCAGTCACCCGACTAACAACAGTCACCCGACTGACAACAGTCTTCCGACTGACCGTCGGGGCGCGGCGTCTAAACCTACGACAACGACATGGCGTCGTCAGATGAAGAGCTGGTCACCCTTTCACAAGGAGGTGACCTCGATAGCTTCAACCAGCTGGTTTTACGCTGGGAGCGGCCAATCTATGCCCTGGCTTACCGGGTCCTCGGCCGGGAAGAAGACGCGCGTGACGTCGCCCAGGAGGCCTTCCTCCGCGCCTTTCGCGCGCTCAATGGGTTCAAAGGCCAGGCGAAGTTCTCGTCCTGGCTCTACCGGATCACCCTGAACCTGTGTCGGGACTGGATCCGGCGAGAGAAGCGGACGCCCGTGTCGCAGGCGCCCGAGGGGATCGACATCATCGAGCTTGCGGGCGAAGCCACGCCCTCGGAGTCGATGGAGGAACTCGTTGGCCGGCGGCAGCTCGGCAGGGCGGTGAGCAAGGCGATGGCCATGCTGCCCGAAGACCAGCGCACCGCGATCATCTTGAAGGAATACCACGGCTTGACGTTCCAGGAGATTGCGGAACTACTGGATTGCCCGCTGAGTACTGTAAAGACTCGGCTCTACCAGGGGTTGAGCGTCGTGCGGAAGCAGCTGCACCAGGCGGGCGTGAGCGCAGACGCGTTGAAGCACTAGCGACTGTTGGGGTGGGGCCCCGCGCGCAGTGATAGAAGGTCGAATGATGTGTGACAGCAAGGAACTGATCGTCGGATATCTCTACGACGAGCTTGCCATCGGCGAACGCCGAGAATTCGATGCGCATCTTGCGATCTGCGCCGATTGCCGGCTCGAAATCGAGGAGCTGCAGGCGACGCGGACGCATCTGGCGTTGTGGGCGCCGCCGGTGCCGGAACTGAGCTTTCGCGTGACCCGCGGCGGCGCGCCAGCGGCTCCCGCCTTGCCGGAGCGGTCCCGGTTCGTGCCAGCGTTCGCGTTTGCGGCGGCTGCGGTGATCGTCCTTGCGGTGGCCGCGGCGATCGCGAACGTGGAAGTGCGGTACGCGCCCGACGGCGTGACGGTGCGCACCGGATGGGCTCGAAGCGGTGCACCGCCCGACGCGCAGGTTGCCGGACGCGCATCGACGGACGCACCACGGATGGTCGAGGCGAGCAGGTCAGGCGACTTTGCCGTACTGGAGCGCCGCCTAAGTGAGATCGAGTTCGCTTTGGGTGAAGCGCCGCCGGCCGCCACGCTTCAAGCGGCGTCCACTTCGCGGATGTCGGACGCCGAGATCCTTCGTCGCGTGCGCCAGATCGTGGGCGACGCCGAGGCGCGGCAGGAAACCGCGGTGGCGCGCCGCATGCTCGACGTCGTGCGTGACTTCGAGCGGCAGCGGCGTACAGACGTCGCGCTCATTCAGCAGGGGATCGGCCAATACCAGGGACTCACGAACACAGAAATCGCGCAGAACCGCGACATGCTGAATCAGCTGGTTCGCGCCGCGTCGTCACGGCAGGAGAAGTAATGCAGCTCACACACGGCTTGATCATCGCGGGCGTCCTGGCGGCGGGTGCCGCACCCATCGCGGCGCAGGAACCACCGGCGTCAGCCCCGACGCCGACGTCAACATCTCAGGCGCCGGTAACGCCTTCCACGCCACTGCCCGCCGTCGCGCCGTCCAGGCCCGCGCGCGGGCCGCTCACAGAGGAGGAGGTCCGGCAGCGCCGGCAGGCGATTTTCTTCATCGAAGGCGCCCTGATGAAGGCGGTTGCTTATGCCGCTCAGCTGACCGCGGGTGAGATCCAGCGTATTCAGCCGGGGATTGCGATGTTCAGCACTTCCCCGGTCAAGGCGCACGGCACCTATCTCGAAGACTACGGAGTGTTCTTCCAGGTCGAGATTCCGAGCGTGATTCCGAGCGTCGCGTCGCTGCTTGAAACGATCGGGCGCGATCGTGTCGGCCGGCCCAATACCTCCCCGGCACAACCGACCGCGCTTACGGGTTCATCGCCGTCGCCGGCTGCCGAGGCGATCATCAATCCGGACGCCCATTACGTCCAGTCAGTCAAGGAACAACTCGTCTACGCCATGCTCGAGCACAGCAATTCGCTCGCGTTACGTTCGGATGAGTGGTTGATTGTCTCGGCGCGGGACGGCTCTGAATCACCGGGTCAGGTCGGTCAACCGAGCACGATGACCTTGCGGATCAAGGGCTCCGACCTCACCGATTTCGCTGCCGGCCGGATCACCCGTGACGAGGTCCGCCGGCGCATCCTGGTACGCGCTTTCTGAAGGGCTGGGCTACAATCGCCAGCATGTCGCACGGACGCCTGAAGATCCAGGCTGCCCGCTTCGGGCTGTTGGCCGCGCTGCTCTCCGCGGGTTCGTGCGCCGGCACCGTCGACGTCAAACAGGCGCTGCAGGTCACCGACGTCGGTACCGGGTGGTTCGACGCGGGCATCCAGGACGGCAAGAACAAACTCGTCCCGAATTTCTCGTTCCGCCTGCGCAACACATCGGACCAGGACCTCTCGGCCATCTCACTCAACGTGGTCTTCAAGTTCGCCGACAACGGCGACGTCCACGACGAGGTCTTCAAGCAGCGTGTGCGGTTCGACAACAAACAAACCGAACTGATCACCATCCGCTCGACCGTCGGCTTCAAAGGAGACCCGCCGCAAACACGGCTCGACATGCTCCAGAACAGCTTCTTCCGTGACGTGGACGCGGTCATCCTCGTTCGTCAGCCTGCCGCTCAGTGGGTGGAGCTGCACCGCGTTCGGCTCGAGCGCAAGCTTCTGACCCAGTAGACGCCGCTCTCCCTTGCCGCCTCCCGCCTCCGCTTCGCCCGCCACGACCGCAGGCTCTGTGCTGGAGCGCCGGCTTGGTCCGCTCGATGCCGCCGCGATTATCGTGTCCAACGTGATCGGGGGCGGGATTCTCTTCACCCCACCCCAGGTGGCCGCCGCTGTACCGCATCCGTGGCTCTTTCTTGGCGTCTGGGTCGCGGGCGGTGTGCTTGCGTTTACCGGGGCCATGGCCTACGCCGAGCTGGCGGCGCTTCGGCCGCGGGCCGGTGGCGAGTACGTCTATCTTCGCGCCGCCTACGGGCGCCTCATGGCGTTCCTCACCGGGTGGACCTCCTTCGTGGCCGGATTTTCCGGAGCGATCGCCGCCAGCGCCGTGGTCCTCGCGTTCTACGTCGGCCGCTTCGTTCCGGCGGCGGCCGATACGACCGCGATCCTGACCGTGCCGCTGCCCTACGTGCCGCTGGTGGTGTCACGGCAATCGCTCGTGGCTTTGTCGGCGATCGCGTTGATGTCGTGGATCCACCTTCGCGGGGTCGGGCCGGGACGGTTTGTGGGGAACGTGCTGGCGAGCCTCAAGGTCTCGGCGCTTCTCATCTTCATTGCGCTCGGGTTATCGATCGGCGCCGGCTCATCATCCAATCTCCAGCAGAGCGCCGGCGCGGTGCCCGCCGCCGCGTGGCTGCTTGCGCTGATCCCGGTGATGTTCACCTACTCAGGTTGGAACGCCGCGTCGTACGTCGCTGAAGAAATCAAGAACCCGGGCCGCAACGTGCCGCTCGCGCTGGGGCTCGGCACCGCCGCGGTGATTGTCATCTACGTGCTCCTGAACCTTCTGTACCTGTATGTGCTGCCCGTCGGCGAGCTCGCCCGGGTGAAGGGCAGCGTGCTCGATGTGATCGCGGATCGCCTGCTCGGCACCCGCGCGGGCGACATCATGGGCATCGTCTCCATCATCAGCATCGCGGCCAGCATTTCGGCGATGGTGTTCGCCGGTCCGCGTGTCTACTACGCGATGGCGCGCGACGGACTGTTCGTGAAACCAGCGGCCCACATCCATCACAAGTACCGGACCCCGGTGGTCGCCATCGTGGCGCAGGCGGTCTGGAGCGGCCTCCTGGTGCTGTCCGGCAGCGCGAAAACGCTGACCACGTACACCGGCTTTGCGGTGGTGCTCTTTGCCGGGATCGCGGTGTCGACGTTGTTCGTGCTGCGGCGACGCGAGCCGGACGCCCCGCGTCCGTTCCGAGCCTGGGGATATCCGGTGGCGCCGGCGATCTTTACGATCGCGAGCGCGCTCATCGTGGCCAATGCGCTGTGGACGGATCTGCTCAGGCCGATCGCTTCAGGAGACTCGTGGGGGCCGGCGGCAGCCGGTCTGATCGTGATCGCGGCGGGGCTGCCCGTCTACTTCGTCCTGCGGTCCGGCGCGAGCAACGCGTAGAGCGTCAGCAGCGCGAGCGCGCCGTCGCTCGCGGCGAACAACAGAAACGACGCCGGCGAGCCGCGATACACATAGTCGAGCAGGAACAGCACCGCCCCACCGCCTTTCAGCAGCGGTCCCATCACCCACATGTATCCCAGATACCGCGTCGGTTCGCGCCACGGCAGGTAATAACCCGCTCCCACAGCGAGAAGAAACAGCGCGTTCAGATCAGAGAAGATCCGCGGGCTGGCCGGCGGCACGCCGAACACCGAGGCCAGCATTCCGGGAGCGAAAAGCAAAAGGGCCCCTACGACAGAGTCGTAGAGGCCCGAGATGGCTGCGACGGACGAAACGATTCGGTCGGGGACAGGCACCTTTCAGAAGGATACCTTGCGGAGCGGGGACAGCCACCTTCGAGAAGGGGACTGTCCCTGATCCGTGAATCACCGTCGCTTCAGCTCGCCTCTGTAGGTGACCGTCTCCCCCGGGACGACCATCACTTCGAACTGTGCGGGCTCGTAGCCTTCGGCGCGGATCTCGATGCGGTGCGTCCCGGCTTCGATCGGCATCCGCTGGAACACGCCGTCGAAGCTGTCGACCTCACCGACGTAGTAGCCGTCCACATAGACCTGGCCGTGCTCGGGCTTCACCTTCAACCGCAACGAACCGGCATCACGATACTGTCTGCGGCTATATCCGCCACCGCCGCCGCCGCCGCCGCCGTAGGCTCCGTAGCCCCCGTATGGATCGTAGGAGCCGCCGTAAGCGTACGGCGAACCGTATCCCCACATCCACGGGTCGTAGAAGTACCCGACGCCGAGGCCGTATCCGGGCTGGTAGTACCCGTACGGATAGCGGTTGTAGTAGTAGCTGTATCGGGAGTACGGATCATAGTAATAGCCGCTTCCGTAGCCGCCGTTGCGGCCGCGGTCCGGTGGACGTCCGACGCGATCAACCGCCGTGCCGATCGGCGTCCTGCCGTCGCGCGGGCGGCTGTAGGTCGGCACGGCTCGGCGGCGATCCCCGTCGTCCTGACCGCCCGACGATGCGCTGGAACCGGCGGGAGCGACACGGCGTTGGTCGGCATTCGAGCCACGCGGTGTGTCGCGGTCCTCGTTGCGTCGCTCGGGACGGGCGGGCACCGCTCTGGCGCCGCCATCGTCGCTGCCGCCGCTCGGGCGCGACGCGGATGAACCGCCCGACGGGGCGCTCGACGAGGAACTGCCGCCGCCGTTGGATCCGCCCGAGCCGCCCGATGGCCGTGACACTGCCGAGCCGCTGCTGCCGCCGCTGGGATTGGGACGGGCCTGCCCTTGGTTACCCTTGCTGTCCTGAGCTGCAAGGGGCAGCGCAAGCGTCAGGGTGGCGGCGGTGAAAATCGACGTCAAAGTTCGGCGAGTCATAACGCTCCTGTATCGTGACCGAAACCTGCACTTCCGTCAAAAGCAACAGCCCTGCCATTGAGAACTTCTCAATATCCTAAGGAAACAGGGCAAGGTCCGGGCGGACGTGTCCTGGGTTGGGGGCAGCGCCGTCCGGACCGGCGGACAATCACGCGAGGGCGGTGGTGGTCCGGAAGGGGCGGTTCGGCAGCCGGTGGGCCCGCCCACGCTCTGGTAGACTCGCGAGAGCACCTCACGAGCCCGATTCTTGATGATTCACGCAACGACAGTCTTGGCCGTCCGACACCTGGATAGTGCGGTCATGGCCAGTGACGGGCAGGTTACGTTTGGGAACACCGTGGTCAAGCAGGCCGCCCGGAAGATCCGGCGCCTCTACAACGATCGCGTGCTCGCCGGCTTCGCCGGATCGGCAGCCGACTCGTTCGCCCTGTTCGCCCGGTTCGAAGCGAAGCTGGAGCAGTACCGCGGCAATCTCGAGCGCTCGGCGGTCGAGCTTGCCAAAGACTGGCGGACGGACCGGGCGCTCCGCCGTCTCGAAGCGATGCTGGTGGTCATGGACGCCAAGGCGACCTACCTGCTTTCGGGCACCGGCGACCTGATCGAGCCTGATGACGGGATCATCGCGATCGGCTCCGGCGGCCCGTTCGCGATGGCGGCAGCCAAGGCGCTCGCGCAGCACACGGCACTCGACGCCCGTGCGATCGCCGAACAGTCGATGCGTATCGCCAGCGAGATCTGCATCTACACCAACGACAACATCACGATCGAAGCGTTGTAATCCGGATGGCCATCATTCTTCCCGCCCATACCACCAGCACCATCGAGGCGCTGACGCCGCGCCAGATCGTTGCCGAGCTCGACAAGCACGTGGTCGGCCAGACCCAGGCCAAGCGCGCGGTCGCGATTGCGTTGAGAAACCGCTCGCGCCGCCAGAAGCTCCCGCCGGAGCTCGCCGAGGACGTCGCACCGAAGAACATCCTGATGATCGGTCCGACCGGTGTCGGCAAGACCGAAATCGCGAGACGCCTGGCCAAGCTCGCGCAGTCGCCTTTCATCAAGGTGGAGGCCTCCAAGTTCACCGAGGTCGGCTACGTCGGTCGCGACGTGGAGTCGATGGTGCGGGACCTGGTGGAGCTGGCGGTCGACATGGTCCGCGACGAGCGTCGCGCCGAGGTCCACGAGAAGGCGCGCCAGTCGGCTGAAGAGCGCGTGCTCGACCTGCTCCTGCCCCCGCTGCCCTCGTCGCCGGACCACGACGAGACCGCGTCATCGCTGCGCGACCAGGGCCAGCGCACGCGCGAGAAACTGCGCGAGCAATTACGAGAAGGCCGGCTGGATCACAAGCACGTCGAGATCGACGTGCGCGAAAAATCGTTCCCCTCGTTCGAGATCATCGCCGGGTCGAACGTGGAGGAAGTCGACATCAACGTGAAGGACATGTTGCCGGGTCTCTTCGGCGGCCGCACGAGAAAGCGCCGTCTGCGCGTGCCGGAGGCGCTCGAGGCGCTGGCCCAGGAAGAAGAGCAGAAGCTGATCGACATGGATACCGTCGCCCGCGCCGCGGTCGAGCGGGTGCAGGAAGCCGGGATCATCTTCGTCGACGAGATCGACAAGGTGGCGGGGCGCGAAGGCGGGCACGGCCCCGACGTGAGCCGCGAGGGCGTTCAGCGCGACATCCTGCCTATCATCGAGGGGACCACGGTGAACACCAAGTACGGGATGGTGAAGACCGATCACATCCTGTTCATCGCGGCCGGAGCATTCCACGTGTCGAAGCCCTCGGATCTGATCCCGGAGCTGCAGGGGCGTTTCCCCATCCGGGTCGAGCTCGAAGCGCTCAGCCGCGAGGATTTCGTCCGGATCCTCACCGAGCCCAGGAGCGCGCTGATCAAGCAGTACATGGCGCTCCTGTCGACCGAGGGGGTGACGCTGCGCTTCACCGAAGGAGCGATTCAGCGGATTGCCGACTTCGCCATGCTGGTCAACGATCGGACCGAGAACATCGGCGCGCGCCGCCTCCACACCGTGATGGAGAAGCTGCTGGACGAGATCTCGTTCGAGGCGCCCGACCTCGAACGCAAGGAGGTCACCATCGACGAAGCGTATGTGGATGGGGCGCTCGCTGAAATCGCGAAGAACGAAGACCTGTCGCGGTACATCCTGTGAACCCGTGTCCGCGTCGATGGCGCCAGGTGGCTGCTGTTGCGCTTGGGCTCTGTGCATTCGCCGCCTGTGGCAAGAAGGGTCCGCCGCTCGCGCCGCTGCGTTTCGTGCCGTTGCCGGTGACCGACGTCAAGGCGCGTCGCAGCGGCCACGAGGTGCGGCTCCAGTTCGTGCTTCCGACCGCGAACGTAGAGGGGCCGGGGCCCGTCGCCCTAGATCGTCTCGAGGTGTTCGCCGTCACCGTCGCGGCCGAATCGGCCAACCCGCCCAACCGCGATCTCCTGACCTCCAGGTATCTCGTCGGCACCATTCCGGTGAAGCCGCCCCGCAAAGAAGGGGAGCCGGAGCCCACGGCCGAAGGCGCCACCGATCAGCGCCCGGCGGCGGGAGACGTCACCAGCTTCGTCGAGGAGCTGAACGAAGCGAAGCTGAAGCCGCAGATCACCACGCCGGCGCCGCCCGAGGTCGTGCCGCCAGCGGCTACCGGAGCGGCCGCGCCGGCAACGGCCGCTGCGCCCGCCAACGAGCCAGCGGTCGTGCGGCGTGTTTACGCGGTGCGCGGCTTGACGCGAGGCGGACGCCCTGGTCAGCCGTCCGCGCGCGTGATCCTGCCGCTCGTCGAGCTGCCCCTCGCCCCGGATGCGGTCGCCGTCAAGTTCACCGAAACGGCGGTGACCGTCTCGTGGACCGCCCCCGCGGCAGCGAACCCGGCCGCCGCAGCGCCGGTCTTCAACATCTACCGGCCCGGCGCGAGTGCTCCGCTCAACCCGGTGCTGCTGACCTCGCCCGCGTTCGAGCGGACCGGTGTCGCGTTCGGCACCGAGGAGTGCTTCGTGGTCCGCACTGCGGTTGTGATCGGAACGGTCAGTCTCGAGAGCCTGCCGTCGGCCGCGCAGTGTGTCACGCCGTCGGATATCTTCGCGCCCGCCGCGCCGAAGGGGCTCTCGGCCGTCGGCAGTGCCGGAACCATCAGTCTGATCTGGGAAGCCAATACCGAGAGCGACATAGCCGGATACCTGATCTTGCGCGGTGAGGTTCCCGGTGACACACTTCAAGCGCTCACCGCGACCCCGATCCGCGAGACGACCTACCAGGACACGACGGTCAAATCCGGCGTTCGGTACGGGTATGTCGTCGTGGCGGTGGACCGTGCCACGCCGCCCAATACGAGCCCGCAGTCGGCGCGGGTCGAAGAGTCAGCCCGGTAGCTTTTATCGAGACCGCGATCAGATGCAGCGTTTCTTCAGAATCGATCACCAGGGCCAGCTGCGGCACGTGGTCGAGCGGGACGGCGAATGGCGGCCTACATCCCCGCGAACATGACGCGGCTGCCTGGTGACGTGATCTCGACCGGCACACCGTCCGGCGTCGGGCCGCTGGAGCCGGGGGGACATCGTCACCATCAAAGTCGAAGGCGTGGGGGAACTCACGAATCCGGTAGGGAAACAATCATGAAAATCTTCATCGACAGCGGGAATCTGAAGGAAATCGAAGGCCTCGTGCCGCTCGGCATCATCGACGGGATCACGACCAATCCCTCGCTGCTGGCAAAGGAGCCAGGCGATTACAAGCAGATCCTGAAGAAGATCTGCCAGATCGTGCAGGGCCCGACCAGCGCGGAAGTGGTGGCGACCGACGCGGACGGCATGATCCGCGAAGGACGCGAGCTGGCGGCGATCGACGAGCACATCGTGGTCAAGGTGCCGTTCACGCGCGAGGGGGTCAAGGCGTGCAAGGCGCTGTCGGGTGAAGGCAAGCGGGTCAACGTGACGCTGATCTTCTCGGCGGCCCAGGCGTTGCTCGCGGCCAAAGTCGGCGCCACCTACGTGAGTCCTTTCGTCGGCCGGCTAGACGACATTGCCACCTCCGGCATGGGGCTCATTTCCGACATCGTGGAGATCTTCGAGAACTTCCAGTTCACGACCGAGATCCTGGTTGCTTCTACCCGTGGCCCGATGCACATCGTCGAGGCCGCGCGGCTCGGCGCGGACATCTGCACGTGCCCGGCGGCGGTGATCGAAGCGCTCTTCAAGCATCCGCTGACCGACATCGGTCTCGAGAAATTCCTGAAGGACTGGGAACAGGCCCAGGCCGCGAAAGTCTGAGCCCTCTCGTGGAAAGCAGTCTGCCGGCGTTGGAACGATATCAACACGAGGCTCACGAAGGTCACCAGGAACCCTACGACCTTTCTTGTGTCCCTTGTGCTCGTCGTGCTCTTTGTGCCAGAGGCGTAGATCATGTGCAGAACGATGGCTGACAGCTGATGGCTGATAGCTGATAGCTTCCGACCCGACCGAATGAACACACTCAAATATCTCGAAGATCTCGAGCGCCGCGCCGAACTGGGCGGCGGCGAAGATCGATTGAAGAAGCAGCACGACGCCGGCAAGCTGACCGCGCGTGAGCGGATCGACCTGCTGTTCGATCCCGGGACGTTCCAGGAGGTCGACAAGCTGGTGACGCATCGGTGCCGGGATTTCGGGATGGACGAGCAGATCATCCCGGGCGATGGCGTCGTCGCGGGACAGGGCCGGGTGGATGGCCGGCCCGTCTTTGCCTTCGCGCAGGACTTCACCGTCTTCGGCGGATCGCTCTCCGAGACCAACGCGGCAAAGATCGTGAAGCTGATGGATCTCGCCTTGAAGATGGGCGCGCCGATCGTCGGGCTCAACGACTCGGGGGGGGCGCGCATCCAGGAAGGCGTGCTGTCACTGGGGGGCTACGCCGACATCTTTCTCAGGAACACCCTGGCCTCAGGCGTCATTCCGCAGATTTCCGCGATCATGGGGCCGTGCGCCGGTGGGGCCGTGTACTCGCCGGCGATCACCGACTTCAACATCATGGTCGAGGGCACGAGCTACATGTTCGTGACCGGGCCCGACGTCATACGGACGGTCACGAACGAAGAGGTGACCAAGGAAGAGCTCGGCGGCGCCCGGACTCACAACGAGATCAGCGGCGTGGCGCATTTCTCGACTCCCGACGACCGTGACTGCCTGCGAACGATCCGCGAGCTCCTGAGTTATCTGCCGGGCAACAACGTGGACGAGGCGCCGCGGCGCGAGACGTTGGACCCGGTCGACCGCGAGGACGAAGCGCTCGAGACGCTCGTGCCGGAGTCGCCGAATCAGCCCTACGACATGCACGATCTCGTGCACATCATCGCGGACGAACAGGCGTTCCTCGAAGTCCATCGCCACTACGCGAAGAACATCATCGTCGGGTTCGCCCGGCTCGGGGGACGCAGCGTGGGAATCGTGGCGAATCAGCCGGCCCACCTTGCCGGCACGCTCGATATCGACGCGTCAGTCAAGGCCGCCCGGTTCGTCCGTTTTTGCGACGCTTTCAACATCCCGCTGGTCACGTTCGAAGACGTTCCCGGTTTTCTGCCCGGCACGCGCCAGGAGTACGGCGGGATCATCCGCCATGGCGCCAAGCTCCTGTTCGCGTATGCGGAAGCCACCGTGCCGAAGCTCACCGTCATCACCCGGAAGGCCTACGGCGGCGCCTACTGCGTCATGTCCAGCAAGCACATACGGACGGACGTGAACTTCGCCTGGCCGAGTGCCGAGATCGCGGTGATGGGCCCCGAAGGCGCGGTGAACATTCTCTACAAGCGTGAGATCGACGCCGCCTCCGACAAGGATGCGGCGCGGGCGAAACGCGTTGCCGAGTTCAAGGAGAAGTTCGCCAACCCCTACGTCGCCGCGGCTCGCGGGTTCGTGGACGAAGTAATCCGCCCCCGGCAGACGCGCGCCAGGCTGATTGCCGCACTCGCGACCCTCGAGACCAAACGAGACAAGAATCCGCCCAAGAAGCATGGGAATATCCCGTTGTAAGGACACGTGCGATGTTCCACGTGCGACGTGCGACGTGCGACGTGCGACGTGCGACGTGCGACGTGCGGCGGTCGACGGCAGTCCCTGTTCGCTCCAACGCCGTCCAGGTCTCCCGTTTCAGCACGCGGTGATCGGTTGTCAGTAGATCGACATCGACGGTGAAGCGCGGGTAGCCGCGCGCCGCCATCGCGTGTCCGCCGATCAGCGCATAGGGCGCGGCGATCGCGTCGAGCGCACGGCGAACCGGATCAATGTTCATCGGCAGCGTCGCACGCGGAGTGCCGGCGGCCCAGCCGGCGCGTCGCCTTGATCCGGGCGACGGCCGTACGGCGATCGATGCCGTGCGTCAGCATGTAGGCGGCGATCCCCGCTTCAGCAAGCCGATGCGCCAGGGCGACGCGCTCGGCAGGTGACATGGCGGCCACTCGCCGGGACCGGCGTTGCGCGGCCTCGCGAGCCGCCTTGCTTCCCATGCGCAGCCATTATAGGTGTGCCGTGTCAGCCGGGGACACGCGCATCTGTGCAATTCCTTCGGCGGCAGAATCCATTCGCCAGCGAAGTCGAACGTATCGGACGTCTCAAGCCACTTACACGACGCAGACATCCTCCGCCGGTTATCAGGTCCGGCTGCGCGGCGAGTTACACAGCAAACCGACGGGCCGAGTTCGTCTCGTACGTCGTGCGTGCAGAGTTGGTGGACCGCTCTTGAAACGAGCCGCTCGTCGTCTTCCGCGCCGATCGTCGTGACGTCGCATTTCGCCAGGAATTTCCAACCGAAGACTGGATTCGACCCAATGCCCTTCGATTCGTCAATGCGAACGGCCGCCTTCCGGCTACACGTTCTGTGTCCTTCACCAACAGTTCCCCTTTTCGCTTAAGTGTGATATCGATCGAATGCCAGGATTTGTTGCTGGTCTTCGAGCTCGCCGTTGCGGAGACTATTCGACTGGAATGTCCGATCACTGACTGGATTTCCGCGTCCGTCCGATTTGAAGGCGGCCCCTCGTTCGACGACCGCAGGTTGAGGATCCCTGCCGCGGCCAGCCCCGTGCAGATCAAGGTCACGGGCCGAGGCGTCGAGTACGGACCACAGGAATGATCGATCGAATCGGGTCGACGCGACTTTGACTGACTGTGACAAGGTACCAGGCCCCATTTCTGATTTCGACACCGGCTCGTCCGCCAAATCGCGTTCCGACCATCTGACTTATCCAAAGACATTGGAGCAGGTCTTCGCTTCAGTTAAGGTGATCAAGGCGCAACCGCCTGGACGCGGTGGGGGCCTTGGCGGCAGCGATCGTGGCGAGTACCACCCCCTCCGGTGATCGTTTGATGGAGACGGGGCCGGGACGACGCCCTATCCACTACAACGCCAGCACGCGCCGATTGGCATCGACGACGGGTGCGCGGACCGAGTCCCTCGGCGACAGCGATCTCGGGCAACTCCAGGCCGATGGTCGCGGCACCTATCAGACAACGCGTCGGCCTGGTAACCCAGTTCACGGGACCGAACGTCAATGCCACCTACGGCTACGATCCCTCCGGGCTGCGCGTGTCGCGCTCGGTCAACGGGGTGACGACCTACACCGCCCGGTCGGCGTCGCTGTCTTCGTTCACGAGCGTGCGGTGTGGTTTCAGGCCGGTGGTCAAAACAGTCGATCTCACCGAACCAGAGCGTCGTGTTGTACTTGCACATCGTGATGCCGTTCTTGAGGAGACTCCGTATCCAGCGCGGCCCGATCGAGGTCTTTCGTTTTTATTACCGGGCGTACTTGCGCGAACTGTCCGAGTGGCCGGGGGCGGGCGACTTTATCAGGTACGTATGGAGACTGGCGCGGTCCGAGGCTGAGCTCAACAAGTGTCAAACGATCTAGGGAAGCGTGGTCTCCGGTATGCAGTTTGGTACGCCCTGGAACCGCCATCCCTGATCCCCCATCCCTCATCAAGACCGCCTGCTACACTTGACGGCCAGAATGCCCGAGTGGCCGTGCCGGTAGCGTCGACATCAGCTTCATGAAGATCCTCATTGCCAATCGAGGGGAGATCGCTGTCCGGATCATCCGCGCCTGTCGCGAGATGGAGATCCCGGCGGTGGCGGTCTACTCCGACTGCGACCGCGATGCGCGTCACGTGCGCGAGGCGGATCAGGCGGTCCACATCGGGCCGAGCCCCGCGGCCCAAAGCTATCTGCGGATCGAAGGGATCATCGAGGCGGCGCGACGGACCGGCGCCGACGCGATCCATCCCGGGTATGGCTTCCTGGCCGAGAACGCGGTCTTCGCCCGCGCCTGTCGCGACGCGGGATTGACGTTCATCGGTCCGTCGCCGGAAGCAATCGGGCTGATGGGAAGCAAGACCGCGGCACGCGAGGCGGCGATCAGGGCCGGTGTGCCGGTCGTGCCCGGCCTCGAGCAACCGTTCGCTGCGGATGCATCGGCCGCGGAGATCGCCGCCGCCGGAGCCGGCGTCGGTTATCCCCTGGTCGTGAAAGCCGTCGCCGGCGGCGGCGGAAAAGGCATGCGGACGGTCGAGAAGCCGGAAGAACTGCTTCCCGCGATCCGGACCGCGCGCTCCGAAGCCGGCTCCGCCTTCGGCGACAGCGCGGTCTATCTCGAGCGTCGGATCATCAACCCGCGCCACATCGAGATCCAGTTGCTCGGCGACCACCATGGAACCGTCATTCCATTCGTCGAGCGCGAATGCTCGATCCAGCGACGCCATCAGAAGGTCGTCGAAGAATCCCCCTCAATCGCCGTCGATCCCGGGTTGCGGCGAAGGATCGCGGCGGCGGCCGCGTCCGTGGCCAGGTCGGTCGGCTACACGAACGCCGGCACGATCGAGTTTCTTCTCGACGAGTCCGGTGCTTTCTACTTCCTCGAGATGAACACACGGCTGCAGGTCGAGCATCCGGTCACCGAGATGGTGACGAGCGTCGATCTCGTCCAATGGCAGATCCGCATCGTCCGCGGTGAACGGCTCGACATCGATCCGGAGCGCGCGCTCAGCCCGCACGGCCACGCGATCGAGTGCCGCATCTACGCGGAGGACCCGGATCTCGGCTTCATGCCGTCACCAGGCCTGGTGCGCGGCCTGCGGCCGGCGTCCGGCCCCGGGATCCGCGACGATGGAGGCGTGGGCGTTGGCTACACGGTGCCGGTGTTTTACGACTCGCTGATCGCGAAGCTGGTCGCCTGGGGCGGCTCGCGGCCTGAAGCTGTTTCCCGCATGCGCCGGGCGCTGCGCGAATATCAGGTGCTTGGGATCCGGACGACGATCCCATTCTTTCTGTGGCTGATGCGCCAGCCGGAATACAGCGCCGGCGAATACGACACGACCTATCTCGACCGGCTGCTCGCCTCGAGACGGGAGAGCTTCAACGAGCTGGACGCCGACGACGAAGACCTCGCCGCAATCGCGGCCGGCCTGGATGCATATTTGCGCGCGAGTGCGGCGGCTGCCGGCCAGGGAACGCCGGAAAGCGCTGCGCTCTGGAAGCACGCGGCCAGGCGTGAGGCGCTCCGCGGATGACGTTCGAGATCGACATCAACGGCCGTACCCGTACCGTCGCGATCGAAAAGACAGTTGGAGGGAAGTACCGCGTTTCGCTCGATGGCCAACTGCACGAGATCAATGCGGCCCGGGTCGGCGTCTATGGCCTTTCCCTGCTGGACGGCCAGGCTGGCATCAGCCGCGAAGTGCAGGTGACGCCCGGTACGACCCGCGGTGAGCTCCTGGTCTCGCTGTCGGGCCGGACGATCGCCGCCACCGTCAACGGGCGCCGCACAGGACGCGCCGGTGTCGATGCTGGCGGGGGCGACGGCGAGCAAACCGTCGTGGCCCCGATGCCGGGGCGTGTGGTCCGCGTGCTGGTGGCGGCCGGGGACGAGGTCGCCGTCCGCCAGGGCGTCGTCGTCGTCGAAGCTATGAAGATGGAAAACGAGCTGCGCGCGCCCAGGGCCGGCAAGGTCAAGGAAATCAACGTGACGCCGGGCACCCTGGTCGAAGCCGGCCGTGTCCTGCTCGTCATCGAATGATCGATGGCCCTCAACGAAGACCCGACACCGGCCACCCCGGAGGAGCCGCCCGCTGAACGCGCAAGGCGGCGCCCGCGCCTCCCGCGCTGGTTCGTCTACCCGCTGACGGTTTTCACCGCCGTCGTCGCCGCCCTCATCGTTACCTTCTTCACCGTCGACGTAGCGCGTCTCTGGCCTGGCCTCAAAGCGGAAGCGGAGAAGCGGGGCTCCGCCTACCTGGCGCGAAAGATGACCATCGGCAGGATCCACGCCAAGGTTACGCCCGGTGTTTTCCAGTTCGACGACGTCGTCATCGAGGGGCTCCAGCCGACCGACCGGCCGTTCCTGAAGGCTCGGAAGCTCACGGTCTCGCTGCCGTGGTGGACGATCTTCAGCAAGGAGCTGATCGTCGAGTCGTTGGAGATGACCGACTGGGAGATGGTGGTGGAAAGCTTCGTCGGTGGCCGTAATAACTTCCCGCGCGTCAACGGTCCGCCGCGGGATCCCACCAAGCCGAGGAAGCCGAGATGGTTCAAGACGACCATGCGGAACCTTCTCGCCTCCCGGGGACATGTGACCTACGTCGATCACGGCACCCCGTGGACCGTCGTCGCACCCAACATGCGGGTGACCCTGTTCAGGCGGGTCGCGCGGGACGACTATGGCGGCACCGCGTCTTT
>JACDBQ010000035.1 GCA_013694845.1 Acidobacteriota bacterium | reverse complement strand
GGCGAGGGCGAGCGCTCCGCCCGGCTCGGCCTTCAGAGCCAGGAAGTGCGGCCCGGCCTCAGGCGCACGCTGAGCGACGATGTAAAAAAGGGCCAGGGCGCGATGAACCGATGCCTTGGGGCCGTTTGCCGCCAGCGCCGACTTCAGCATCGCTTCAGCCTCGCGATGTTTGCCGATCGCCCACAGATAGTTCGCCAGCGCCAGGCGCGCGTCTGCAGACTGCGGCGACAATTCGACGGCCTTGCGGAACGCGTCGGCCGCTGCCGGACGGTCACCGCCCGAGAATCGGGCCGCGCCGAGCGCCGTCCAGGCTGGCGCGTACGAAGGATCCAGCCGAATCGCCTGCTCCATCTGCTTGACCGCACGGCCGGTCTCGTTCAACCCGGCCAGTGCATTACCGAGCAGGATGTGGGCCGCGGGGTCGGTCGGGGCGGCACTGACCGCCAGTTCTGCGCGCGTGCGCGCCGCCGCGTAATCGCCGGAGGCGAGCAGCAGACCGCCAGCCTGGAGCTGCGCGTCGAGGTTGGAAGGCTGCAGGTCGGCCGCGCGCGAATAGGCTCCGTAGGCCCTGACCGGGTCGCCCGCCCGTTCGTACGCCTTTGCCAGCTTGTAATGCGCTTCAGCCAGCTCGGGCTTCGTTTTGACCGCGTTGCCGTATTGGATGATGGCTTCGTTGTGCTTCTGGCTGGCCGCGTACTCGTCACCGCTCGCCAGGTACTCGCGGGCACGCGCATCCGGATCGCGTGTGCAGCCGGCGGCCGTGGTGAGCGCCAGCCATGCAATGAACAGGTGGCGCGGGCGTCCGCTCAGACTCATGGCATCAATCGCTGGAGACTGGGCATCAGAGCCGAGACAAATGCCGTGACGTCGCGGGCCGCGTCCCGGCCTGGCGTGACGGCGGTCATGACCCGGACCAGGCCTCCATTGGTGCGGTGCAGCCGCGCCGCATCCCACATCAGGAGCGCCTTGTTCGCGTATTCGTTCGCGACCACACGACCACGACCCTGATACCAGTAAAACACGACCTGTTGATCCAGGCCTTTCTGGATCAGGTACTGATTGACTGTGACATCCCTGCCGGCCGCCCTCAGCGTGACCGTGCTCGATTCCACCGGCCGCCATCCCGCACCGGGCAGGCAATTCTGAGGTGAGTGGATCGTATCCCCCTGCCGCTGACTCCGGTAGTAGCCCGCATACAGATTGATCGGCGCCCCGGATGGTTTGAAATAGGAGCGGTGAATGTAATCGTCTACGCCGAGCAGCGCCACCACGTCGTCGCCGAGTGGCCGCGCCTCGCGTCCGGTCCATCCTTCGATTTCGAGCGGCAGCTTCGCGAGCGGCTCGCTGTCGACGGCGCGTTCCGTCGCGGCCGCACGGCCGCCCAGCAAGGCGGCGCATATCAGCAAGGCGACGACAATGGACGCACGAGTGATCATGTCGCGCTCACGAGAATGGACCGTTTACGCCACCCGCGCAGGCGCGCGAGTATCTGCTGTACGGCCAGGAGGGCGCCGAACGCCACCACGAACATCAGCCATCCTGAGAAGCTATGGAAGAATCCCTCTGCCGCTTCCCTGCCCACCCATTCAGCCATGAGGCCGGTGCCCGCCACACGCGACGCATTCGCGATGATCGCCACCGGCACTGCGGCCAGCGCGATGCCTACTCGGGGGCCGACACGTGTCTCGGTGAAGTAACCGAGGACAATGGCCAGCATGATCAGGGACACCAGCGAGCGGATGCCGCTGCAGGCCTCGACCACCTCGAGGGTGCGGCTCGGCAAACGCAGGACGTTCCCATCCCGCAGAACAGGCACCCCCGCCGCCGCGATCACCGCCTCACCTGCCTGCGAGGCGACGAGCTGCAGCGGAAACGCCAGCTGGTTGAAGATGATCGACGGCAACGGGACCATCAAGAGCAGAAAGAGGATCGGAAAGGCGAGGATCTCGAAATGGCGGCGGCCCCAGACAAACCAGACCGTCCCGGCGATCACGCCAATCAGGGAGATTCGAGTGAGGAACAATTCGGCCCCCAGCAGGCCGACCAGCCACAGGGCCAGGCTGCCGAGGATGACGACCAGCCCGAAGAGACCGGGCCGAGGCGTGGCCGCGGCCAGTTTTCCACGCCGCTCCCACGCAAAATACAGGGCAAGCGGGACGACAAAAAACCCATGGGAGTAGTTGTCATCGCTGGACCATTGACGGACCAGCGACGAGACCACTCCCATGTAGGTCAGACCGATCGCCGCGATCAAGGCGACGGCCACCATGATCGAGGTGCGGTGATCGGTGTGTTGCACTGACTACCCCGCCACCTCGGCGCCACGTCGACGACGTCGCATGGCCGCAAGCCCGGCGAGGCCGGTGCCGATGAGGAACATCGAGGCCGGTTCGGGCGTAGCGACTGAATCAGCCGCGTTGAAGAGCACGAGAAAATCGCGGCCGCCGACGTAGTCGCGCAGACCGAATTTCAATCGCAGCTCGCCGGCCGCCCCCGCAACGCCCGCGAAAGTCAGCACGTCGCCCCTGTCGGTCGTCTCGTCAGCGTTCACTGTCGCCGACCCACCGGCGAACAGTGCGCTTCGCTCGAGTCCGGCGTCCTGAGCAAAGCTCAGCCCGTCCGAATTGTTCGAGGT
>JACDBQ010000930.1 GCA_013694845.1 Acidobacteriota bacterium | reverse complement strand
CGTATTTGAGTCGCCCCATCGCACGTATTTGAAATGTCTTATCCCTCCAAGCTCCAGTCCATGATCGATATGTTCGCCCCGTTCGACCCGCACGACCGGACGAACATGCTCCTCAGCTACGCGGACCAGTTCCGTGAGGTGCCGCGGGAAGTCGCGACCCGGCCGTTCGCCAAGTCGCACCAGATTCCCCAGTGCGAATCGGACGCCTACGCCTGGGCGATGCAGCAGCCGGACGGCACGTTGAAGCTGTGGTTCGCGGTCGAGAATCCTTCCGGTGTGTCGGCCAAGGCGCTGGCGGCCATCCTCGATAAGACCCTCTCAGGTTTGAGTCCCGAAGAGATCGCGCAGGTGGATGCCGCGATCGTCGAGAAACTGTTCCGGCAGAACATCTCGATGGGCAAGGGGATGGGATTGATGTCGATGGTCGAAGCGGTCCGGTCGCTGGCCAAGGCGGCCAACCGGACGCGATCACCGGACGAGTCGGGACAGCGCGATTCCCGCCGCGACGGTGACGTTCAGTGAGTCGACGCCTGGAGCCATCGGAATCTTCACGCGGACGTCGACCGTCCCCGTCACCTCGTCGCTGAGGCCTGGTCCCTCCGCGCCAACCAGCACAATCAGCGGACCATGGTCGTCGAGCGCGAAGTCGTCCAGGGGCCGCGCACCGCGCGAAGGGACCAACGCGACCACGCAAAAGCCGGACGACTTGAAATCATCGAGCACCGATGGCCACGGGGTGACGCGCTCGAACGGCACGGTCAGCACCGCCCCCATCGACGTCCGGACCGCCTTGCGATAGAACGGGTCTCCGCTCTTCGGGTCGAGCAGGACGCCGCCGGCGCCAAAGGCGCCAGCGACCCGGAACAGCCCGCCGATGTTGTCAGGGTTTCCCACCCCTTCGATCGCGAGCAGCAGCCGGGCGGCCGAGAAATGTTCGCGGTCGGACTCCTCTGGCGGACGCTGGGCCAGCGCCAGGCAGCCGCGATGGAAGTCGAACCCGGTGATCTCGTTGAGAACCTGCTGGTCGGCCACGTACACCGGCGGCCCGATGTCGATCGCGCCGCCGAATCCCTGCAGAGCGGAGGGTGTGAGCAAAACGGATCGGATGGGGAACCGGGGTGAGTCGATCAGCCGTCCGACGATGAGACGCCCCTCGGCCACGAACAATCCGTGGGAGCGCAGCCACGCATGATCTCCGACGTGCGCATAGTCACCAAGCCGCGGATCGTGGGCGTCCGCGACCGGGACGATCATCGCTACTCGCGAACGACCGACCGCCGGCTGCGATGGCTGTCGATGACGTGCTGGCCGAGCCGCTTGCTCAGGAACACCTTGGATTCGCCGTTTTCCACCGGGTGGGGCACGAAGCGAATGACATCGAACTGCAGCTGCGCCAGGGCGCTGCGCATCTCGTAGAACTGGTTCTTCGTCTTGACGACGATCTCGTCGAATCCGTTCTCGATCGCCCAGACTTCCTGCTCCTCGGTGAGCGCGCGGAAGTGCCCCTGGCCACGCCAGTCGCTGCGGGTGCCACCGATCCACTGATAGAGCACCCGCCGGCCGTCGAACCTCACCACGTCGTCGAGCTGCAGCACGAGGTCGGCCAGCTTGGGGTCGCTTTCGCCGACTCTCAGTTCGTGCGCCACCTTGAACGACACCGGCACGATCGAACCGGGATCGGACGGGAGTGGCGCTTCGGCCATTAGGATCTGGTGGTCACGGCTGTCAAGACGCTGGATCACTTCCGCGGCGGTCTTCTTCCGCGGAAAATCGAGAAAATACTCCTCGATGTACTGGATCTCGAGCGCCCCCTGCTGCAGCCCGTACTGTTTGATCAGGTATTCGTTCACAGAAGCTCCGGATTATATCTTTTCCGTGCTTCGCGCGTGCCACCGCCGAACCAGGCGCGCCTGGCCACGGCCATCTGAAATCACCACGGCACCAAGCTCACGAGGATCACCAAGGAAGCCGAACCATTCGAGGTCTTCATCGTGCGCCTGGTGCTCCTGGTGGGCACTGTGCCTCGACCCGTGAGCAGGTTGCGTACCGATCATCGAGGAGCCGGACGGGGCGGGCCGATTCCCCGACTCGGCCCTCAGCGCAACGATCGGGTCCACCCGGGTAGCCCGCCGGGCCGGCACGTAGGCGGCCGCGAGCGAGACGAACGTGAGGACGGCGGCGGCCGTCAGGAAGGTCACCGAATCGTGCGGACTCGTGTCGAACAGCAGCTGCGACACGAGCCAGCGAGTCAGCAGGAACGCCGCGGCGATGCCGATGATCACGCCGCCGGAGGCCATGATCATGGCCTCGCGCACGATCAACCTCAGCACCGAGCGGTGATGCGCACCCAGTGGCCGCCGCGTCCTGCAGCGTGGTGTTGAGCTTTTTGACGTCGGTGAAGTTCGGGCCCGACATCGTCGCCCGCCGTCCTTCGGACAGATGGTAAATTTCGACAATCTGCTGCGGGGCCTGGTACGGCAGCGGCTGTAGCAGCACGGCATTCACGACGCTGAAGATCGCGGTATTCGCGTCGATCCCGAGCGCGAGCAGGGCCACGGCGGTGAAGGCCGGGCTCTTGATCAGCCGGCGAAATGCGTATCGAGTGTCCTGGCGAAGCGGATCCATGGCAACCTCGGTCCACCCGGAGCCAAGCGCCTGCCGAGTGGCGGTGCGGGCCGAAACGCGCTATTTTTTGAGTATTCCTTTCTGGCGTGTCGCTGGCGGCCCTCGATTGATGTCCGCGTCTGGCCAGGCGTATTCCCGGAACCGAACAGCATGACGCCTCTTCCAGCAGACCTGCAGCAGCTGACCGATGCCATGAATGCGGCGGACACCGCGGCCGACGCCCTCGCGGCCCGGGTGACGAACGACGAGTTCTTCTGGCAGCCCGACGAGGGGCGGCGATGGAGTATCGCGCTGTGCCTCGATCACCTTGCCGTCAGTAACAGCGTGTATGGTGACTCGATTCGCGGCGCGGTCGAGAACGCACGGGCCCGGGGCTGGTCACGCACGGGACCGGCCACGCCGGGATTTTTCGGCCGAAAGTTCGTCGCGTCCCTGGAACCACCGGTCAAGCGGCGAACGTCGGCGCCCGCCAAGATCAAGCCGCGACCGGTCAGCGACCGCACCGAGATCCTGCGTTCGTTCCACCAGGCGCATGACGTGCTCCGCCGGCTGATCGAGGCAGCCGCGACGATCGACGTCAACCGCGCCACGTTTCCCAATCCGTTTCTCAGCCTCATCAAGGTCAGGGTCTCGACCGCGCTTCACATCATCGCCGCCCACGACCGGCGTCACCTCTGGCAGGCTGAACAGGTCGAGCAGGCGCTGCGCCAGGCGCGTCGATGACGACGACTCGACGCGAGTTCCTGGGTCGTGGCCTCGCCGCCACGACGGTGGCGGCACTCGGCCGACCGCGCGTCGACGCCGCCCAGCGTCCCGCATTTCCCTACGTGGACGGCCTGTCGTTTCTGGGGCCGGATCCGGCGGACGTCGGACGTTCGGGGCTGTCGGCATTCCTGCTCGACGTATCGTCGGTTGCCCAGGTGGAAACGGCGGACGGAAGCATCCGCTACTTCCGTTCGTTTGAAGCGTGCGCGCAGTCGATGACGGCGATGCGCAGGACGCTCGCCTCGGGATCGATACCCGGTGCGTTCCTGGCTGTCCAGGGATCGCAGATCGACAGCGCTTTTCGCGAGGGCCGGACAGCGGTCGTCTTCCAGATGCAGGGGACTGAACCTGTCGGCGATCAATTGTGGCGCCTCGACCTGTTCCATGAGCTCGGTCTCCGGGTACAGCAGATCACCCATCACAACGACAACACCTGGGGTGGCGGCGCGATCGAGAAGACGTGGATAGGCCTGACCAAGGTCGGCACCGAAGGGATCGAGCGCCTGAACGCCCTGAGCATCATCCCCGACGTGTCGCACGCATCGGATGCGACCGCACTCGACGTGCTCAGGACGAGCACGAAGCCGGTCATCCTGTCGCACGGTGCGGCGCGGGCGCTTGTGAAAAATGCCCGGTGTGCGCCCGACGAGGTGATTCGCGGGATCGGTGCGTCGGGTGGCGTGATGGGCATCTTCATGATGTCCATGTGGCTGACCACCGACCCAGTGCCGACCGTCGACGCGTACATCCGCCAGATCAGGCACGTCGTGAGTGTCGCCGGAATCGATGCCGTTGGCGTGGCCAACGACTACCCGTTGCCCGGCGAGCTGGCTGCGGGCAGGGCCGGCAACGACAACGGGCAGGTGATTGCGAATTACTATGCGTGGTGGGACTCGGTCGCGAAACAGGGCGTGCTCGGCTTCGACACCCGCCCCCCGCACGTGGTCATCCCGGAACTGAACAACGTCCGCCGCATGTTCCTGATTCACGAGGGCCTCGAGCGGGCCGGCTTCGGTGCGCGGGAAATCGAGAAGATCATGGGCGGCAACTGGATCCGGGTGCTGCGCGGCACGCTCGGCTGACCGAGCGCGCGGCAGCCGCCGCCCGAGGGGGCGCTGGCAATCTCAGACGAATCGTGTTATATCAATATTCGTTATAACGGAGATTGATATGGCACGCGATATCGAAACCGAGGTCCAGGCGCTGCTCCCACTCGCCCCGGCGTTCCTGCAGATCCTGATCGCGCTCGGCGAGGGTGAACGGCACGGTTACGGCATCATGCAGGACGTGACCGAACGAACGGCCGGCCGCGTCCGCATGAGTCCCGGGACGTTGTACGGCTCGATCAAGCGGATGCTGGCCGAAGGCCTGATCGAGGAGCTCACGACCGGTGCGGCAGGCGCCGACGAGCGTCGCAGGTTCTACCGGATCACCAGGTTCGGGCGCCGCGTCGCCTCGGCCGAAGCCGACCGGATGTCGGCACTCCTGTCGCAGGCTCGCAGCTCCGGCCTGGTGCCGCGGAGGTCCTGATGGCGGGCCCCTCCTTCGCGGAGCGCGTCTACCGCCTGTTGCTGCGCTGCTACCCGGGTGAGTTCCGGGACGAATACGAACGCGAGATGCTCCAGGCATTCCGCGATCGGCTCCACAGCGACCGCCGCGTGGGATTCAGGGCCATCGTCCGGCTCTGGTGGCAGCTCGTCGTCGACTCCATCATTCGCGCGCCGGGCGAGCACCTTGACGTCCTGGGTCAGGATATCCGCCACGCGCTGCGGTCGTTCCGCCGCGCTCCGGTCTTCGCCTTCACCGCCATCGCGACGCTCGCCCTGGGCGTCGGCGCGAATACCGCAGTCTACAGCGTCGTCCATGCCGTGGCGCTGCGTCCGTTGCCCTATGAGTCAGCCGACCGCCTGGTGCGGATTTGGGAGAAGAACGACGCCCTGGCCCTGTCAGGATTCTCGGCGTCGCTGCCGAACTACCTCTCGTGGCGGGAGCGTTCGCAGACGATGCGGATAGCCGCGTGGCGTGCCGGCAACGTCACGTTGCGCTCGACCGGTGATCCCGTTCGCGTGCCCTCGGCGACCACGGCAGCCGACTTCTTCGAGATCCTGAATGTGGCGCCGGTTGCCGGCCGGCTGTTCGTGCCTGGTGACGATGCCGGCGGGGCGTCGCGGGTGGCGGTAATCACCGCTGCGCTCTGGCGCCGGCATTTCGGCGAGCAGCCTGGGGTGGTCGGCAGCACCGTGATGATTGCCGGCAACCCGCACACGATCATCGGCGTGATCGGCGAAGACGCGGTTCCCTCCACGGCGGAGTTCTTCATGCCGCTGCGGGTCAATCCAAAGGAGGAAACGCGGGACAACCACGTGGCCCAGGTGATCGGCCGTCTCAACAACGGGGTCACGTTTCAGCAGGCGCAGGCGGAGATCGACGCAATCGCACGGCAGCTCGAGGCGGAGTTCCCCGCCTCGAACAAGGGGTGGGGCATCACGATGTCGACCTTGTACGATTGGGCCGTTCCCCCCGAGATGCGGCGCGCGCTGTATGTGCTGCTCGGCGCGGTCTGCTGCGTGCTGCTGATTGCCTGCTCGAACGTCGCGAACCTGATGCTGGCGCGGGCGGCGGCCCGGCGCCGCGAGATCGCGCTCCGGGTGGCGATCGGCGCGGCCCGGCGCAGGCTGGTGCGGCAGGTGCTGACCGAGGGGGTGGTCCTCTCCGCGTGCGGAGGTGCGGCGGGCGTTCTCCTTGCCTACTGGTCAATGCCCCTTCTGCGCGAATGGCTGCCGTCGACGCTGCCGCGCGCCACCGACGCGGCCGTGAGCGCTCCCGTCCTGTGGTTCTCGGTCGCGCTCTGCACGTTGACCGGGCTCGCATTCTCGCTGGTACCGGCGCTCGCAGCCTCGCGCGGAGATGTCATCGAGGCATTGAAAGAAGGAGCGCGAGGGAGCTCGTCGGCGGGGCATCGATCCAGGCAGCTGCTCGCCTCGGCACAGGTCGCGCTGGCGACGATCCTGCTGGTCGGCGCCGCCCTGCTGGTCCAGAGTCTTCAACGTCTCGAGCACGTCGACCTCGGATTCGATCCGGGCGGAATCACTGCCGCGATGCTCGGCCTGCCGAACGATCGCTACGGTGATTCGAATGCGTCCTGGGCCTTTTACGAACGGATGCTCGATCGTTTGACGTCGTCCCCGGGTGTCACCGCGGCGGCCCTGTCGAGTGGCGCGCCATTCGGCGGCGGAAACACCGGCATGCCCATCAACGCCGTCGGGCCATCACGTTTGAACGCGGAAGCGCTTCAGACCGACTGGCGCATGGTCAGCCCCGGCTACTTCAGTGCAATGAGGATTCCGCTGCTGCGCGGACGCAGCTTCACGGGAGCCGCCGCGGACGGTGAGAACCGCCTGGTCGTCTCGGCCGCCATGGCCAGGCGCATGTGGGGGGACGAGGATCCCGTGGGCCGGCAGATCAAGGCCGGCCCCAACGGCCTGTTTACGGTGATCGGCGTGGTGGGGGACGTCCGTAATCTGGACCTCTCGCTGGATCCGGCGCCAACGATGTACCTCTCCGCGACCCGATACGTGTGGCCCACGATGACGGTGATCGTCCGCACGACGGGTGCGAATGCCCAGCCGGCGAACCTGCTGCGCGGCGTGGTGCGCGAGCTCGATCCCCAGCTTGCACTGCACAACGTCCGTGACATGGAAACGCTGATCAGCGAGAGTGCCTCACAACCCCGGCTGAATGCGTCGCTCACCGGGTTGTTCGCAGTCATCGCGGCGCTACTCGCCGCGCTCGGGATCTATGGCGTCCTGGCCTACCTGGTTTCCCAGCGTCGGCAGGAAATCGGAATCCGGCTGGCGCTCGGCGCCAGCCGCACGTCTGTCTTGCGGCTGTTTCTGCGCCGCGGGGCAGGGCTCGCGGGCGGCGGGCTGGTAGCCGGCGTCGCCGGGGCCCTGGCGGCCTCCCGATGGATCGAGTCGATGGTGTTCGGAGTCAGCGCGCGCGATCCGTGGACGTTTGCCGGCGCCATCCTTGCGATCGGGCTCGTCGCCCTCTGCGCCTGCTACATCCCCGCTCGACGCGCCACGCGCGTGGACCCTCTTCTCGCGCTGCGCAACGATTGAGGCACGGCGCCTGACAGCCGTTACGGTGGCGGCTGCCAGGCAGGATTGGTGCGCGCGTAGAGCGCCTGGTCCTTCACGACGTCATACTTGACGCTGCTCGCGCGGAGGAGTCCCTCGCGGATGTAACCTGCCTTCTCCAGCACGCGGATCGAACCGGAGTTATCGGCGAACGGCAGGGCAAACAGCCGCAACATGTTGAGTTCGTCGAAGGTGTAGGCCGTCACGAGGGCGAGCGCTTCCGTCACGATGCCGCGGCCCCAGAACGCCTCACCGAGCCAGTAGCCGACCTCGGCTGAGAACCGCTCGATGTCCCGGCCGGGTACGTAGCCGATCGCCCCCACGGCCGTGCCGTGCACCTCGATCGCCAGGTTACTTTCGTCCTCGGACTCGACCGCATGCCGCAGGAAAACATCGGCATCTTTTCTCGTGTACGGGTGGGGAAAACGGTCGCGCAGGTGCTTCGCAACGTTGATGTTATTCGCATGCTGCAGCAGCGAGCCGGAGTCAGCGGCGCGCCAGGGCCGGATGGAACAACGCTCCCCCTCCAGTCTCAGCACGGCGTTCTCAGAACAGCCCGCGACCGGCGTGGCGGAGCCACCGTTCCGCCGACAGGAACCCGGGGCACGCACGCTCGACCAGGGACCAGAATCGCGGCCCGTGATTCTGCTGCTTCAGGTGCATCAGCTCGTGGATCAGCACGTAGTCACGAATAGCTGGAGGCATCTGCACGAGCCGCAAGTTGAGCGCGATGGCTCCCGACCGCGAACAGGAACCCCACCTGGACCGCTGATTGCGAATCGTGACCCTCCGCACCTCGAGACCATGCTCCACCGCAAGTTCCCGAAGACGCGGAATCAAACGCTCGGCCGCCAGGACGCGAAGGTCGCGCTCGATCTCAGGCCTCACGTCATCGGCCGAAGCGACCCGCACCGAGCGATCGGCGTACCGGGCGACAAGCACGTCGCCGGTCCCGTCGACCCGGATTGGGTGTGGCTCACCGGCAAGAAGCACCGTGCTGCCGGCGCCCCACCGCACCGGAGCTCTTTCGCGTCGGACCCGACTCCGTTCACGGGCGATCCAGGCACGCTGGCGCGCCACGAAGGCGACCGCCTGGGCCCGCGATCCTCCGCGAGGAATCGTCACCCGCAGGCTGCCGTCGGGTCGAACGCGAAGAATGTATTTGCGGGCCGCGCGAACCCGAACGAGCTCGACGTCATCGGTGTCCTCTTCCGCCTGAAGGCGGAAGAGAGGGCCGGCCACGACCTGGTCCGGCACTGCGTCGGTATCCGTGGCTCTCGCCTTCAGGCGGGAGTCGGCAACGTTCTGAAAGGGCAGATCGAGTTGCACGAGCTCGGAGAATCATACACGTGCGACGTGCGACGTGCGAGGTGCGACGTGCCTCGTGCGACGTGCCTCGTGCGACGTGCGAGGTGCACTGGCCCGCGTTCAGTCATTCCGCAGCGCGACGATGGGATCCACCCTGAGTGCCCGCCGCGCGGGAATGTAGCTGGCCAGCGTCGCGATCAACCCGAGGAACAACGCCACGCCGCCGAAGCTGACCGGGTCCGTGGGCGTGACGTTGTAGAGAATCGAGCGGATGATCCACGTCACCGCTGCAGCACCGATCACCCCGCCCAGGATCCCCCAGCCGGCCAGCCGCAGCCCCTGCCCGACGATCAGCTTCAGGACGTCCGCGCGCTCGGCGCCAAGCGCCACGCGGACGCCGATCTCCTGAACCCGCTGCGACACGGAATAGGACAACACGCCATAGACGCCGATCGACGCGAGTACCAGCGCGACGAAGCCGAACGTCGCGAACATCGATCCGAACAGCGCGAACTGCCAGTAGCTGAGTCGTCGGAGCTCTTCGACGGTTATGGCGCTGAACAGCGGCAACGCCGGATCGGCGAGGCGCATCTGTTCACGCACCGCCGAAGTTATCTGTGCAGGATCGCCCGCCACCCGGATCGTGAGGCCAGTGTTGAGGGCGGTTTCGAACGGGTACGGCACGTACGCCGCGGGACCCTGGGGTTCGGTGTCACCCCCCTGGCGATGGCGGAAGTCCGCGATCACCCCGACGACCGTGAACCACTCCTGCGGGGTGCTGCCGGTCATGCGGAAGCGCCGCCCGAGCGGGTCGCTGTCAGGCCAGATCCGACGCGCCATCTCCTGGTTGATCAGGGCGACCTGGGTCCGCGTGCTGCCTTCCGAGTCGGTCAGATCGCGTCCAGCCACCAGGGCCACGCCGACGGTCTTCCGCATGTGGGGGGTCACGCCCATCAGCGCGATACCTGGCTCACGCCCTTCATCGACGGCATGCCCTTCGACGATAACGCGCCCGCCCCCGCCGCCGCTACCCATCGGTACGAAGTTCGAGGCAAACGCCGCCTGCACACCGGGGAGTGACTCGACCCGCTGGACGATGTCGTCTACCCGGCGGGCCTTTGCCTCGTCCGCCTCGTAGGCGGCTCCCGGCAGGTAGAAGCGCACCGACATCAATGGCGCCGTGTCGAAACCGACCGCGGCGCTCTGCAGGTTGAGAAAGCTCCGAACGAACAGGGAGGCACCGACCAGCAGCACCAATGACAGAGCGACTTCCGCGATGACCAGGCCATTACGGAGCCACCCCCGCGAGCCTCCTGCGTTTCCACGACCGCCTTCCTTCAACGTGCTTTGAAGATCGGTGCGCACGGTCTGCAATGCCGGCGCGAGGCCGAACACAATGCCGGTGAGGAGCGAGATCACGGTGGTGTAGGCGAGCGATCGGCCGTTCAGACTCCAGTTGATGAAATAGGGGACCTGGTCGGGCGGCATCGCACCGTCGAGCAGCCGTATGCCGAACCACGCGATGCCTGCGCCGAGCGGTGCGCTGATCATCCCGATCATCACCGCCTCGGTGAGCAGCTGCCGGACGATCCGCCACCGGCCGGCACCGAGCGCGACGCGGATCGAGATCTCGCGCTGGCGCACCGACGCCCTGGCGAGGAGCAGATTGGCCACGTTCGCACACGCGATCAGCAGCACCAGCGTCACCGACCCCATCATGGTCAGGAGCACCAGTTCCACCTGCTGCGGCAGCATCCATTCGCCAAGTGTGCGGGTCGTGACACTCCATCCTTCATTCTCTTTCGGATACGCCGTCGCAAGCCGCGAGGCGATCCCGGCAAGTTCGCTCTCGACCTGCTGACGGGTCACGCCAGGCTTCATGCGCGCGAAGACGGAGTGCAACGGTCCGCGGTCGTCGCGCGCTCCACGGTCTTGATACGGCGCGATCGGCACCCACAATCGCTCGTTCTCCGGAAAAAGGAAGCGGTCCGGCATGACACCGATGACCGTATGCGACCGGCCGTTGACCACGATCGGCCGGCCGACAATTCCCGGGTCCATCTGGTAGCGAACCTCCCAGAGCTCGTGACTGAGAAGGACGACCGGCTCGGCGCCCGGCTTGTCATCGGCCGCAGCGAAGTCGCGTCCCAGGATGGGCCGGGTCCCGAGCATGTGGAAGAGCGTCCAGCTGATGGTCGCCCCCGAATACCGCTCCGGCTCTCCTCTGCCGTCGGAAATCGTCAGACTCCGATCCGCAAACGCTGCCAGTGCCTCGATCGTCGACGACGAGTCGCGGAAGTCCTTGAAATCCGCGTAAGACAAGGTGCCTGTCGTGATGCGCTGGTTCTGGTTGCTCGAACGGACGTCGATGATGCGCTCGGGCTCAGGGAAGGGATACGGCCGCAGGATGACCCCGTCGATCACACTGAAGATCGTGGCATTCACCCCGATCCCGAGCGCGAGACACGCCACGGCGGTTGCCGTGAATCCAGGGTTCTTGACCAGTGAGCGCAAGGCGTACTGCACGTCAGGGATGAGCATGATGGGTGTATACGTCCGGGGCGGATGGCGGGTTCAGCGGTCTTCTCGCTCGGGCAGCGTGATGAAATAGGTCGATGGGATTCATCGATAACGTCATCCACCTGTTCGCGCCGATCGCGGCAAATTGCCGCGATTTCCAGAATCGCTGGGACACAGCGATGCCGCTCGGTCGCGAAGGAATCAGCGGCTGCTGGGACGGCGAGTGGATCAGCGCCGCCTCCGGCCACCGCGGGCGGCTCCGCTGCGTCGTCAACCCGGTGGCGCCGACGTTGTGGAAAATGCACTTCCGCGGCGACTATGCCAAGGTGTTCCGGGCGTGCTACTCGACCGATTTCACGGTCGTCCAGGAGCCAGGACGCTGGACCTTCAGCGGCGGCTCAGAGCTCGGAGCCCTTGCTGGCGGCCGGTATACCTACACCGGGCATGCGACACTCGACCAGCTGGTCTGCGAGTACCGGTCGGCGCGTGACCACGGAGAGCTCAGGTTGGCGCGATTCGTACCCGGCGCCCATCGGTCTACCACTTGAAAAGCGGCCGGCCAGCGGGCATCCCGGGCCAGGGAATGGATGCGAGAATGGCGATGAGCGCCAGGCCATAGAAGATCGCCGCCGTCCGTCCTCTGCGGTGACTGGGCGCCTTCCGCACCCGGGCGCGACCGATGTGAGCGAGGGCGGTCCCGATCACCATTCCGAATACGTGCTCGACCGCGAAGAACCGGAGCTGCGGGATCTTCATGGCTCCGCCGAAATCATCGAGCGCCGCGCCCGTGATCGGGCTCAGCACGAAGTACAACAGCAGGCCCAGCGTCACCTGCACGTCCAGCAGGATCGTGAACCACTTGCCGCCGGTCTCTTCGCGGGAGCCGCCACGAAAGACGGCGACCAGACCCGCCGCAAGCACAGCCCACCGCAGCCACGAATGAACGAGCAGGACAATGACGTACATGACGGCTACTTCCCTGCCGCCGTGCGAGCGAGGATCGCCAGCACCTCGGTGATCGTGGAGCGTCCGGCATCCTCGATGTACCACGTGGCCATCTGGTCATGGAGAGCGTCCGAATCGAGCGAGGGCTTCTGCTCGATGAACCACTTCTGCAACGCGGCCGGCCGTTCGACCCACACGCCGAGCAATCCATTGGTTTCGTCCAGCACGACGATGGTCGGCGTGGCCAGTCGGCCGTCGGGCGTCAGGTGAGCGGACTGGACCCTGCTGCCCTCGGCCCTGCCGATGACGCGCAACTCCAGTTTCTCGGGGACGGCTGCGGCCAGCTTGGCCAGGTACGGCACCGCCCAGGCGGAGTCGCTACACCGGTCCTCGGCAATCGCAAGCAGACGACGTCTGCCGGGCAGCCGCCTGGCCTCGTTGAGCGACGGGGCGTCGATCGCCGCGTCGGCGAACCGCGGCCGCCACTGATCCTGCCGCGCTTTGACGTTCTCGAGAAACGTGTGGAACGGGGTCGCGCCGGCCCAGAGCGTTGCATAGTCGATCTGGCTGGCATCCACGGTGGCAACCGCCAGCAGAAGCGCCAGGCCGCCGGTCAGAAAACACTTCATGCCGAGAGTATAGTCGGACCGTCCGGCCCCCGGAACTTCCACCGAGACCCGGTGTCCACTACCCTGTGCTCGAAGCCCGCAACCTCGGGAAGTTCTATTCCGGGATTCCCGCGGTGAAGGGGGTCAACTTCATCGCCCGGCCAGGAAACATCCTCGGGCTCCTCGGTCCGAACGGATCAGGCAAATCGACGACCGTGTCGATGATCACCTGCCTGCTCGAGCCCACGACCGGGCAGGTTCTCTTCAACGGCGAGTCGATCGACAGCGCACCCCTGGAGTACAAAGCGCGGCTCGGCTATGTGCCCGAGGAGGCCCACCTCTACACCTACCTGACCGGCCCGGAGTACCTCGAGCTGATCGGCCAGTTGCGTGGGATCGCCCCCAGGATCCTGGCTGAGAAGATCGCGGCCTTCATGAATATCTTCGGCCTCGAGGACGACCGGTATTCGCAGATGTCCGCCTACTCGAAGGGAATGCGGCAGAAGATCCTGATCGCCGCGGCCTTGCTGCACGATCCCGAGATCATCGTCTTCGACGAACCGAACTCGGGTCTCGACGTCACGTCGAGCCTGATCCTGCGGAGTCTGGTGCAGGAGCTGTCCGCGGCGGGCAAGATCATCATCTACAGCTCGCACGTCCTCGAGATCGTGGAACGGGTGGCCACCGACGTCCTCATCCTCCACGATTCACGCGTCGTGGCGCACGATTCGGTATCACGGCTTCGGGACCTGATGGCGCTGCCTTCACTCGAGCAGGTGTTCCGGAAGGTGGTCGTCGCAGCCGACGTGGACCAGGTAGCGCGTGATGTCATCGGGATCATGCGCCTGTGATCAGCGAACGGCGACAGACGCTGGTTCTTGCGCGGAGCTTCTTCTCGCGGATGTTCGAGAGCGACCTGATGCCGCCCGGGCTACCCCAGGTGCGGCTGGTGATATCGGTGGTGGCTTTTCTCGGAGCGCCCTCCCTCGTGCTGCCGCTCCTCCTGATGAAAAAATACGTCTGGCTCTGGACGCCCGACGCCTTGCGCCTGGCCATGGCGCAGGACCGGACGATGGCGCTGCTGCTGTCGATGACAGCGACGGCGTTCATCACGCTGGTGATCTGGGAAAACATCTTTCCCGATCGGCGTGACAGCCGGGCGCTCGGCGTTCTGCCCATCCGCGTGCGCTCCTTCGTGCTGGCCCGGCTGTCCGCGATCATCGGGTTGTTCGCGGTCCTGTTCCTGCTGACGACCGCCCTTTCGTCCATCACCTTCGGCGTGCTCGGTGCGATGACACGACTCCCCGAAGGGTTCGTGCGGGTCGCCGTCGCGCACTTCCTTTCGATCGCGGGCGCGGAAGCTTTCGTGTTCTTCGGAATCCTCACGGTGCAATGTGCCCTGATGAGCCTCGCGGGCCCGAGGGTGGCGCATCGGCTTGCCGTGGTACTGCAGATCATCCTCATCGTCACCGTCCTGCAGATGCCGATGGTCCTCCCGCCGGGGAGCAGCTTCGCGATCAACCACCAGGGAGT
This sequence comes from Acidobacteriota bacterium, assembly GCA_013694845.1. Classification (GTDB taxonomy): domain Bacteria; phylum Acidobacteriota; class Vicinamibacteria; order Vicinamibacterales; family 2-12-FULL-66-21; genus JACDCA01. The sequence continues at coordinate 770 of JACDBQ010000930.1, read as the reverse complement.
CCCCGGGTGGTCAGCGACGCTGTCTGCGCCGCTGCTGGCCCCACTGTGGTTCCTTGCGCTCTACCAGACCCTGATCGGTGCACCCTACGAAGGCACGGCGCACCTGGCGCGTGCGGCGGGTGCGCTCGGTATACTCACGCCCCTGGCAGCGCTCGCGTTCTTTGCGGCCAGCTACCGGCGGCTGACGCGGCTCGCGATGGAGGGCCGGCCGATGCCGCGGCACAACCGGGGGCCACGACCCGGGGGCGCAGTGGCCGCCGTGTCACACGCGCTGACATCGACGCAGCCGGGCGCGGCGGTCTGCGCGTTCACGATGCGCACGCTCGTCCGCAGCCGGCAGCACCGCATGCTGCTGGCGGTCTGGATCGGCGTCGCGCTCGCGCTGACGATCTCCGCCGCGTTGCCGATGGCCGTGCGGCTCGGCTGGGCCGCATTCGATGCGCCCCGCGGCTCGCTGCTCGTCGGGCCGCTGATCTTCGCCGCGCTCATCCAGACCGGAATGCGCTCGCTCTTCGCCATTCCGGTCGAGATCAGGGCGAACTGGGCCTTCAGACTGCGTGAGCCCCTGCGGCTGGACGAAGCGGTTGCCGGTACGGCGGCGGCCCTGATGATCTGCGGCGTCGTCCCACCCGTACTGCTGGCGTTCACGTCCGCCGCCTGGCTGTGGGGCGCCGCGGTCGGGATCAAGCACGCGATCCTCTGTGGTGCGATGGCCATGCTGCTCGTCCAGGTGCTGATGCGCGGCGCCGATCGGGTGCCGTTCACCTGCA
>JACDBQ010000929.1 GCA_013694845.1 Acidobacteriota bacterium | reverse complement strand
ACCTGCACATGCACTCGACCTTCAGCGACGGACAGGACACGCTCGAAGCCATGATCACGAGCGCCGCGTTGCTCGGCTACGAATACGTGGCGATCACGGACCATTCAACCAGCGCCGCGGCGTCGCGCACGGTCAGCCTGGACCTGCTGGCGCGGCAGCGTGAGGAGATCGAGCGGCTGCGCGAGCGCTTTCCAACGATGGCGATCCTCCACGGCACGGAGGTGGAAATCCTGCCCGACGGGAGGCTCGATTTTGCGGACGCGGTGCTCGAGCGGCTCGATGTCGTCCTCGCCTCCCTGCATGACGCCGCAGGACAGGACGGTCCCGCCCTGACCCGTCGCTGCATAGAGGCCATGCGCCATCCGCTCGTCAACATCATCACGCATCCCGCGAATCGCCTCGTGGGCCGGCGCCCGGGTTATCCGATGGATTACGCCGCGGTGTATGCCGCCGCGGTGGAGACCGGCACGGCGCTCGAAATCGACGGCGCGCCGAGCCACCTGGATCTCGACGGCGAGCATGCGCACGAGGCGGTGGCCGCGGGCGTCACGGTAACGATCGACAGCGACTGCCATCGTGCACGCTCGCTCGACCGTCAGATGCAGCTCGGAATCGGGACGGCCCGACGGGGATGGGTGGAGCCGCGGCATGTGCTGAACACGCGAACGCTCGAGCTCGTGCGGGACTTCATCCAAGCCAAGCGACAGGCGAAGACCGTTCCGCGTTCCTGAGTCGACGAGACGTCCTGATCGCCCGTAGAAGACGGCCACTGCGATCGCGAAAAGCACCGCGGGCGTAAGCTCTGCCCCCCGGCTCAGGCGGAGTCCGCGTGCTAAGATGGCTCAGCCCTGCCGAATTGAGGTAAGAAAAATGTGCTTCGCAGCGCTGACTTCCGCCATAGCTGCCGCCCTCATCGTCGTACCGATCGCTGCAAAACTCCAGACTGCTCAGGCCGGGTCTGCTGAGCAGGTGGCCGCTGCGCTCCAGGCCAAGTACGACCAGGTGCGCGATTTCACCGCGGACTTCAGCCAGCAGTACGAAAGCAGCGTCCTCAAGCGCAAGCTGACCGAGCGTGGAAAGGTCCAGATCAAGAAGCCGGGCAAGATGCGGTGGGACTACACCGCCCCGGAAAAGAAGCTCTTCGTCTCGGATGGATCCCGCATCTACCTGTGGCTCCCCGCCGACAATCAGGTGACCATGAGCGCAGTCCCGAAGCAGGACGAGGCGACGACCGCCGTCCTCTTTCTCGTGGGCAAGGGCAACCTCACCCGCGACTTCAGGGTCAGCTTCGGGGCGAACGCGCCGGCCGGCACGCACTCGCTGCGGCTCGAACCGAAACTGCCGGAGCGCGACTACGACTGGCTCCAGCTGGTGATCGATCAGAAAACGCTGCAGATCAGGTCCCTCACCGCCGCGGACCGTCAGGGCGGGCAGTCAACCTTCGAGTTGTCGAACCTGAAGGAGAACGTCGGGATTCCCGACAAGGCCTTCACGTTCAAGATTCCAGACGGTGCCGATGTCCGGGATTCCGACAGCGCCGCGCGCTGACCTGCGCCGTTTCGGGATAGCACTGGCGCTGGTCTGTGCTGCCGGTTGCGCCTCCAGCGGCGCGTTCCGTTCCGGTCAGCGGGCCGAGAGCGGGCAGGACTATGACCGCGCTGTCGTCGAGTACACGAAGGCTGCGCGCGAGCGTCCGACCGACGCCAACGTACGCGCGGCGCTCGACCGGGTGAGGCTGCGCGCCTCCCAGGATCATTTCGCCCGCGGACGACGGCTCGCAGCAGTCGAACGATACGGAGATGCGGTGGTCGAGTTGCAGCTCGCTTCCGAACTGAACCCCACCGACGCGCAGGCACAGAAGGAGCTCAAAGACGCACGCCAGGCGCTGCGCAGCAAGCTTGCCGTGTCGCGCGATGGCCGCACCGAGCTCCAGGCGGTGATCGAGCGGAACCGGTACCTGCCTCCCGCGGGCATGGACCTCCCGGCCGGCGTGAAGCTGCCTGAGTCCATGACCTTCGGCAGCGCCGCCAGCAGTCGGACCATCTTCAGCGCCCTCGCCCGGTTCGCCGACGTGAACCTGGTGTTCGACCCCGGGTTCCGCGACGGACCGCTGTCCATCGATCTGCGAAACTTCACGCTCGACGATGCGCTGACGGCACTCACGAACAGTACCCAGACCTTCTACCGCGTCACGGCGCCCCGCACGATCACGATCATCCCCGACACGCTCGCGAAGCGCCGGGAGTACGAAGAAGCCATCGTCCAGGTCTTTCATCTCAGTAACGCGGATATCAAGGAGGTCACCGACCTTCTGCGGATCGTCATCGACATCCGCTCGATCTCTCCGATGACGGCGACGAACGCGCTCGCGATCAAGGACACGCCGGAGCGCATCGCGGCCGCAGGGCGGCTGATCGCGGCCATCGACAAGGCCCGCCCCGAAGTCGTCATCGACGTGGAGCTGCTGGAGGTGGATCGCACCCGTCTGCGCGAGTACGGTCTGCAGATCGCGTCTCCAGGCTCCGGCGGCATCTCTGGCTCAGCGGACGTGAATCGGGCAGGCTTCACCCTGCAGAACCTGCGCAACCTGACCCAGGCCGACGTTCTCATGGCCGGGATCCCCGGCGTCTACTATCGCCTCCTGAAGAATGACGCCAATACGCGGACGCTGGCGAATCCGCAACTGCGGACCTCGGAGGGGCTGGCCGCCCAGGCCCGGTTCGGCGAACGCGTCCCCATCCCGGTCACCACGTTCGCGCCGATCGCTACCGGCGGCATCAACCAGCAGCCGATCACCTCATTCGTCTACGAGAACATCGGCGTCAATATCGACATTACGCCGCGCACGCATCACAACGACGACGTGTCGTTGTCGCTGAAGATCTCGTTGAGCAACATCTCGGGTGAGGGCTTTGGCGGGCTGCCGACCTTCGGCAACCGGGAGATCAACACGACCATCCGCTTGAGGGATGGTGAGACGAACATGCTCGCCGGCCTGATCCGCGACGACGAGCGGACAGTGCTTTCCGGATTACCGGGGCTCAGCGATCTGCCGTTGATCGGGCGGTTGTTCGCGAATCAGCGCCGCCAGACCCAGGAAACCGACATCCTGCTCACGCTGACGCCGCACATCGTCCGGGTGCTGGAGCTGACCGAGAATGACCTGCGGCCGTTCAAGCTACCGCGGGACTCGGGCACGCCGGCGGCCGCGGAACTACCCCAGTTCAGGATCCCGGGGCGCGACGAACCAATCCTCCCCGGGATGGAAAGGTCCCCGGCGGCCGTACCATCATTCCCACAGCCCCTGCAGGGCACTCTGCCAGGTACACCCGTCCCCCCGCCAAAGAAACCCGGCGGCGGCGGCGGTGGTGGCGGCGGCTGACGACGCGGCTGCGCGACGCATCGAGAGACTTGTCAGGCGATGAACGGCCCGAGTCGATTCGGATCCGCTATTCAGCCACTCGTTCGACCTGCGCCCCGAGCATCTGCAGTCGTTCCAGCAGGGACGCGTAACCGCGTTCGACGGTTTCAACCGGCGCGATCGAGCTTTCCCCCTCTGCCGTCAGCGCCGCCGCAATCAGCGCCATCCCCGATCGCAGATCACGCGTGTCGAGATGCCGACCGCGCAGCGGGGTCTGCCCGGTCACGATCATACGGTGCGAGTCGCACAGGAACAGGTCCGCCCGCATCGCGCTCAGCTGCTCCAGCGCGAACAGCCGCAGCTCGTAGAGCCAATCGTGCACCAGCGTCCGCCCTTCGGCCTGGGTGGCGAGCACCGTCACGAGGCTGACCATGTCGCTCGGGAAACCGGGCCACAAACTGGTCGTGATGCGTCGGGCCGCCGTCAGCTTCGACGGCTCCACGCGCAGCGTGTCATCGTCGTACCGGCACCTGAGACCCATCTTGACCAGTGGCGCGGCTATCACTTCGAGGTCGTTCGTCCGCGCCCCGGTAACTTCGATCTCACCACCCGTGATGGCTGCCACAACTCCCCAGCTGCCGGCCTCGATGTAATCGCCGTTCAGCCGGTGCCCGGCGCCCCGCAGCCGCTCGACCCCGTCGACACGGATCGTCGGGGTTCCTTCGCCTTCGATGCCGGCTCCCATCGCGCGGAGAAACCGGCACAGCTCAACGACGTGAGGTTCCATGGCCGCGTGACGAATCTCTGATCGGCCCTTCGCCGCCACGGCCGCGAGGACCGCCGTCTCGGTGCCAGTCACCGATGCCTCGTCCAGATAGATGGAGGCGCCGGTCAGTCCGCCGGGCGCCTCGAGCGCGTGGCCCGGCTCATCGAGGGCGATCGCCCCGAGTGCGACCAGTGCCTGCAGATGCGTCGAGATCGTCCTCCGGGCCGGGAAGTCTCCACCGGGCGGGGCAAGCCTGGCGGCGCCGCGTCGTGCCAGGAGCGGACTCAGCAGCAGAACGGACCCTCGAAGCTTCCCGACCAGTTCCGGGTCGGGACGTTCCGTCACGATCCGCTCGCACGTGATCCGCAACGTGGCGGTGCCCAGGCCGTCCACCCGCGCGCCGAGACCTCGCAGGATCTCCGCCATGACTTCGACGTCGCGAATCCGCGGCACGTTCGTCAGCACGCACTCTTCGTCTGTCAGCAGGCAGGCTGCGATCAGCGGCAGGGCCGAGTTCTTGTTCCCTTCGACGGCGATCCGTCCCGACAGGCGGCGGCCGCCCTCAACGATGAGAATGGACATGCGATCCTTCGTCAAATCCGAGGCGCACGATCTCGTCGCGCAACTCGACGCCAAACTGCTCGCGCACCTCGCGCCTGCACCGGTCGATCAACGTAGAGACCTGCGCGGCCGTGGCACTTCCGTCGTGGACGATGAAGTTGGCGTGTCGCGTCGAAACGTGCGCCGCGCCTTCTCCCCTGCCCTTCAGCCCCGCGCGATCGACAAGAGCGCCTGCCGACGCAGGCATGTCCGGGGGAATTGGATCGCGTGCCGGATCCGGATTCTGGAAGATGCAGCCCGCGCTGGCCTTTTCGAGCGGCTGGGTGCGCTTGCGGAAGGCCAGCGAAGCCCTGGCCGTCTCGCGGAGCACATCGGGGTCACCGCGGGTCACACGAAACGCGGCCGACAGGACCACTTCGCCCGTGCGATGGAGCCGGCTGTAGTCGTAACCGAACTCCATCTGGTCCGACGGAATGGAGGCGGTGACGCCGTCTCGCGATATGACCAGCACATCGACCACGAGATCTGAAATCAGCCGACCTTGAAAATGCGCATTCCCGTAGACCGCGCCGCCGACCGTTCCCGGTGTTCCGGCCCAGGCCTCGACCCCGACCAGGGCGTGCGACACGGTCCATCGCACGAGGCCGTTGATCGTGACGCCGGCGTCAGCTCGGAGCGTCGAATCGTCCAGCCGCCTGACGTCTCCGCCGTGCACCCGCAGGACCAGCCCGCGCACCCCTTCGTCCGCCACGAGCAGGTTCGACCCACCGCCGATCACACAGAATGGAACAGCATGGGCGTGGGCGATGAGAATCGCATCCCGAATCTCCGCGGCGGTGCGGGTCGTCACGAGCCAGTCGGCCGGTCCGCCGAGCCGGAAGGTCGTGTAGGGGGCGAGGGGCGCGTTCCTCGATACTCGCGCGTCGCCGAACGCAGCCCGCAGTGCCGAGTCGACATCCCCGCTCACCCGACCGTCCCGTTCAACGCCGCTTCGCGCCGGCGTAGTGCCTCGACCGCGGCGGCACGGCTGCAGGCTTGGAATTCGATCCAGTCCCCAGGGCCTAACTGCCCCGCGATACACAGGTCCGCCGTAATGACTGTGCCGATCCTCGGGTAGCCGCCGGTGGTCGGTCGATCGGCCATCAGCAGAATAGGGCAGCCGGAGGAGGGCACCTGCACCGACCCGATCGGGGTCGCGTCGGAGAGTACTTCCGGGCCCCCGGCATGCTGCAGCCGCGGTCCATCCAGGCGATACCCCATGCGGTTCGAGTCCGGCGTCACCAGGTAGCGTGTCTTCTCGAACACCGACCGTGCCTGTTCGCCGAAGCGCGCCTCATGCGGTCCGGCCACGATCCTGAGCCGCGCACCGCCGTGAGGCGTCAACATCGGCCGGCCGCCATGCCGACGCACGACTGCCGCCGGCATTCCGACCGGCAGAACATCGCCAACCTTCAAGGCCCTCCCGCCAAAGGGTCCGAGCCGGCTGATCAGACTGGTCGCGCGACTCCCCATGACGGCCGGCGTCGCGAATCCACCGCTCACCGCCAGCGTGGCACGAGTGCCCCTCACGCGGGCGCCGAATCGGAGACGTTCGCCGGCGCGCAGAACAAACGGTTCGCAGGCGGGAATCCGACGATCCCCCGCAACCACCTCGAACTCGGCCCCGGCAGTCGCACAGACCACCTCCGCGTCGCTGACCAGTTCGGGCCCGATCAACGTGATCTCGAGCGCCGCCGCATCCGGCGTGTTACTCAGGATGGCGTTTGCGAGCCGGTGCGAATACCAGTCCATCGGTCCCGCCACGGGGACGCCGAGATGCTGCTGCCCCCAGCGGCCGAGATCCTGCACGGTGGTCAGCATCCCGGGGCGAAGGACCCTGAGGGCGCCCATCATCCGCCCATTACGCCGAACTGATCACGGCCGATGCTTCGAAACTTTACGCGATCGCCGGGCCGGAACAGCACGGGTTGCGCGCGCCCTTCGTCGAAGGGGCGAACGGCCGTCCGGCCGATCAGATGCCAGCCGCCGGGCGTTTCGAGCGGGTAGATCCCGGTTTGACCGGCTGCGATCGCGACCGATCCTGCCGGGACGCGCGTGCGCGGGCTGCTCCGGCGAGGCATCGCGAGCCTCTCGTCCACCGGCCCCATGTAGGCGAATCCGGGCACGAACCCGACCACGAATACGTGGTAATCCGGGGCCGTGTGCAGGGCGACGACCTCCTCGTCCGACAGACCGGCAGCCGTGGCAACCGCCGGCAGGTCGGGCCCGAAATCGTCGCCGCCATAGCATACGGGGACCTCGATCGCGGCGGCGCTCGACTCGGTCGAGATCTCCGCCTCACCAGCAATCTCACTCATCTGGTCCTCGAGCCATCCCGCGTCCAGCGCCAGCGGATCGAAGTAGACCGTCATCGTGTGGTACCCGACGACTGCGTCGCGGATGCTGCGCCCGAAGCGCCGGCGCGCGGCATCGGCCATCGAAATGACCCGGGCGCTGGTCGCGCGATCCACGCGTGCCGGCAGCTCGATCATCAACGCCGAGTCTCCGGCCGCGGTGATCCGGAAGTCGGCCATCCTCACCGCCTTTCGCGCACCTCGAGCGCGTCGAGCAGCTTCTGGTGGATGTTGTCGAACCCGCCATTGGACATCACGATGATCAGATCGCCGGGGTCCGCCTGCCGGCTCACCGTACGGACGAGGTCGTCGGTCTGCGGAATATAGTCCGCCTGGACGCCCGCCTGCTTCAGGTCCGCGACCAGCGCTTCAGCCGATAGTTGCTCCTCTTCCGGCAACGTCGAGCGGAAGACGGCGGGCAGGATCACCCGATCCGCGCGGCCGAGCGCCCTCGCGAAGTCCGACTGGAAAATACGGCGACAGGATGTCGCGGAACGCGGTTCGAAGATCGCCCAGATGCGCCGCGTGGGGTGCGCCGAGCGGACCCCGGTGAGTGTCTCCTCGATGGCGGTCGGGTGGTGCGCGAAGTCGTCGTAGACCATCACCCCACCCGCCGTCCCGCGATGCTGCATCCGCCGGCGAACGCCCCGGAACTTACGCAGCCCTTCCGCCAGCGTGTCGGTGTCGAGCCCGACCGCGACACCGACGGCGATCGCGGCGAGTGCGTTGCGGACGTTGTAGGCGCCGAGCAGCGGCACCTCGAAGCTGCCGACCGGCGTGCCCTCGCGCCGCAGGCTGAAGCCGGTGGAGTCTTCGGCCACCCGCAGATCGTGCGCCTGCCAGGTCGCGCCGTCATCAAGCCCGAAGGTTTCCACGCGGCACCGTGCGTGCTGTCGTAACGCGAGCGCGTCGGCATTATCGGCGCCGAGCAGCAGGAGCCCACGCCGGGGCACCAGATTGACGAGACGGCGGAATGCGAGCCGGACGGCATCGAGGTCCGGATAAATGTCCGCGTGGTCGAACTCGATGTTGTTGACGACGGCGATGTCTGGAAGGTACTTGAGGAACTTGGCCGTCTTGTCGAAAAAGGCGCTGTCGTACTCGTCTCCTTCGATCACGAACTCGCGCCCGCCGCCGAGCCGGTAGCTCCCTTCGAAGTTTTCGGCGATGCCGCCGATGAGGACACTGGGGTCCGCTCCCCCGTGTGTCAGCAGCCAGCCGGTGAGCGACGTCGTCGTGGTCTTGCCGTGGGTGCCCGCGACGACGACCGATCGCGCAGCCCAGAGGAACTGATCGCGAATAGCCTCTGGCAGCGAACAGTACCGCATCTTGCGGTCGAGCACCTCTTCGAGCTCCGGGTTGCCGCGGGAAATTGCGTTGCCGACGACGACCATGTCG
>JACDBQ010000927.1 GCA_013694845.1 Acidobacteriota bacterium | reverse complement strand
CAACGTGACCCTGTCGGGCACCGCGGAACTGGGCGTCGACTCCATCCGCATTCCATACTCGGGTGACACCTGCCTCGGCAAGGTGAGCGGCGTCGAAATCCTCCGACGCTAGTGTCATGGCGGGCTGGTCTTCAGGCCTGCCCCGCTAACACGTCCAACAGCGCGGCATCCGCGGGCGGGAACTCGAGCGCCCTTAACAGCCCGCGCGGGACCCACTGCATCTCCTGTCCGAGCACGGCCCGAGGTTCTCCCAGCAATTCACACTCGAAGAACCGCAATTCCAGCACGCGGTCCTCATACTCGTGCGCCACGGCGAGGATTTCTGCCCCGACTCGCACCGCGGCGTCCAGTTCCTCGCGGATCTCGCGACAGAGACACGCGTCCAGCGTCTCTCCTTCATCGCACTTTCCCCCGGGAAACTCCCAGTAACCCTCGAGGTGAACGCCGGTCTGGCGCCGCGTGACGAAGTACTCGTCCCCACGGCGAATCACCGCGGCCGCCACCAGGATCCGCTTCGTTGGCGTCGTCACTTCCGCGCCGACCGCTGGACGTCAGGCTTCAGGGCTTCGAAAGGGTAGGACACGCAGGCCGTGCGCATCGGGCATCCAGCACATTTCGGCTTTCGAGCCGAGCATAACGTGGCACCGAAGTCCATCAGCGCCTGGTTGAAATCGAAGACGTGACGCATCGGCAGCACCGTGCGCGACACGGCCCAGAGGTGGCGCTTCATCGCGTGCGCCTTCGGATCCCCAGCGCCGACGAACACACGAAACAGTACCCGCGCAACGTTCGTGTCCAGGATCGCTTTACGCTGACCGAAAGCGAAGCTGAGGACGGCGCCGGCCGTGTACTCGCCAATACCCTTGAACGACAGCAGAGTGTCTTCATCGGACGGCAGGTCGCCCCCGTAGTTCGCGACCGACTCCCGAGCGATGTCGTGAAGTCGTTTGGGCCGGATATTGTATCCAAGCGGACGCCAGGTGTCCGCGACCTCCTGCACCGGTGCATCCGCAAGGGTCTGCAGGCTCGGATACTTCGACAGCCACTCCGCATACTTGGGCAGCACACGATCCACCTGTGTCTGCTGCAACATCACTTCCGAGACAAGGATGTGATACGGATCGGTGGTCTTTCGCCAGGGAAGATCGCGTCCGTTCCGGCGGTACCATTCGAGCAGCCGGCGCCTGAACCATCGGCGGCGCTCCGGCGCGGGCAAAAGGGGAATCTGCTTCGGGGAGGGGCTACGCAGTGGCATTCAGGAAGTCGAAAGTCCGGGCGTCAGGATTCGAGCGCATCGCTCAGGCTTCGGCGGGTTGAGGTCCAGGGTTCGATGCGGAGCCTATAATCGTCACCGTGAAAATCTACACCAGGACCGGCGATGCGGGCGACACCGGCCTGTTCGACGGCACGCGCGTCCCGAAGTCGGATCCGCGCGTCGCCACTTACGGCGACGTCGACGAGCTCAATGCGTGGCTCGGGCTCGCGCGCGCCGCCCTCGACCGCCCGGACGACCACGAGCTCTCAGCCATGCTCGAGCGCATGCAGCGTGATCTCTTCGCGCTCGGGTCGCGGCTCGCGGATCCGTCGCACAAGATTGCAGGGCGGGTCACGAAGGCGGCAATCATTCCCGACGATGTGACACGGCTGGAGAACTGGATCGACGCGCTGGAGAAGGAGCTGCCGCCGCTGCGTCGCTTCATCCTGCCTGGAGGTTCCAGCGCGGGTGCCGCCCTGCACGTCGCGCGCACGGTCTGCCGGCGCGCGGAGCGCGCGATGGTCGCACTGGGTGGGCTCGAGCCGGAGCTGCTCGTTTACATCAACCGGGTGTCCGATCTCCTCTTCGTCATGGCGCGCGCCGCGAATCACCGCGCGGGAGATCCTGAAATCGAGTGGTAGCGAGCGCGGCAGGAACCGGCGCCCACGGCGCTGGTGAATATCGGCATCCGAGAGAAGCGCACGGTGACCTTGTCTGATGATCCGGCATTGCGCTCGGCGTATGCGCACTGCGAGAAGCTCGCGAGCGCGCACTACGAGAATTTTCCGGTCGCCTCGATCCTCCTGCCGAGGCGGATGCGCTCCCCGATCGCGGCGATCTACGCGTTTGCACGGACGGCCGATGATTTCGCCGACGAGCCCGGACGGACGCCTGACGAGCGCCTGCGTCTGCTCGACGGCTTTCGGGAGACGCTCCATGCACCGGGCGGTACGACGGGAGCTCACGAGTACGACGCGATCTTCGTCGCGTTGCGCGATACGATCGATCGTCACGATCTGCCCGTGCAACTGCTCGACGATCTACTCAGCGCGTTCCGCCAGGATGTCGTCGTCCATCGCTACGAAACGTGGCTGGATGTCGAGGACTACTGCAGGCGATCGGCGAATCCGGTTGGACGGCTGGTGCTGCGGGTGGCCGGTGTCCGCGACGACGCGGCGTATCGGGCGTCAGATGCGGTATGCACGGCACTGCAGCTCGCGAACTTCTGGCAGGACTTCGGTCGCGACTGGCGGAGCGGTCGCCTGTACGTTCCCGCCGAAGAGGCGCGTCGGCATGGCGGGCTGGAGCGTGACCTCGAGGCCCCAGCCATGACCGATGCCTGGAAGGCCGTGTTGCGCTCGTGCGTCGGCAGGACGCGGACCTTCTTCGCCGAGGGTCGGCCGGTAGCCGACGTCGTACGCGGACGACTGCGGTTCGAGTTGCGTGCCACGTGGCTGGGAGGAATGCGCATCCTGGAAAAAATCGAGGCCCTCGGGTACGACACGCTGAACCAGCGTCCAACGTTCGGCTCCGGCGATGCGGCTCGCATCGCGTCGGGGGTAGTGTTGTGGCGGTAATTCAGCGGGCGAGCCGGTTCCGGCAACAGCCAGACGGGTAGGATCCGATGGCCCGCGATACCAACTTCTACTATTCGTTCCTCGTGCTGCCGGCTGACAAGCGCGCGGCGATTATTTCCGTATGGGACTTCTGCCGCGCCGTGGACGATGCGGTGGATGAGGCGGCCCCTGAAGATGCCGAGCGTCAGGTGTCGCTGTGGCGTCGCGAGGTCGCCCGGTGCTTCGAGGATGGCGTCCCGTCCACTCCAGAGGGTCTGGCGCTGCAGCCGCTGGTGTCCAGATTCCACCTGCCCCGTCACGCGTTCGATGCGCTGGTCGAGGGCGTGGAAATGGATATCGGTTCGCGACGTTACGACACGTTCGCCGACCTTTACGAGTACTGCGTGCGCGTGGCGTCGGCGGTTGGACTGATGTGCGTGGAGATCTTCGGTTACGAGGATCCGACGGCGCGGCAATACGCGACCGATCTCGGCGTGGCGTTGCAGTTGACGAACATCCTGCGGGATGTGCCGGAGGACCTCGCGCGCGGGCGGGTCTACGTTCCGCAGGAGGACCTGCGGCGGTTCGGCGTCCGCGAAGAGGATCTGCGGCGCGAGGCGGGCGCTGCCGGACAGGGGGTACAGTCGGCGGCGGTGCGCGCCGTCCTGCGGCACCAGGCGGAGCGCGCGCGCGAATACTACGCACGGGCGGCGGCGGCGTTGCCATCCCGAGACGCGCGGCGGCTGGTCGCCGCCCAGATCATGGGCGCCATTTACTGGGCGATCCTGGCGAAGATCGAGCGATCCGGGTATGACGTGTTCTCCGAGCGGGTCCGCATCCCCCGTCCCCGCCGCGCGCTCATCGCCCTCCGCACGTGGCTGCGGACCGCGCTCACAAACGGGGCCTGACCCCAATTCGTGCAAACCACAACGACAACGTGACTTACAAGGATCCCGCGGACGCGGATTTGGAGGACGTCGCGCATCGGGGCCTGGCCCCGTCTGAGAGGCCTCAGCCGGACGTGGTCATCGTGGGGGCAGGGTTTGCAGGGCTGAGCGCGGGGGCGTTGCTGGCGGATCGCGGGGTTCGCGTGCTCGTGCTCGAAGCGCGCGGGCGACTCGGCGGACGCGCGACGGCGTTCCGCGACCGCGAAACCGGTGAAATCGTCGATAACGGGCAGCACGTGATGTTCGGCTGCTATCGCGAAACGCTCGGATTCCTCGACCGGATCGGCGCACGGCAGAACGTCCGCATCCAGGATGCGCTCTCGATTCCCTTCATCGCCCGGTCCGGACAGCGTTCCCTCCTCGAGTGCCCCTGCTGGCCGGCACCGCTGCACCTGCTCGGAGGCATCCTGCGGTGGAACGCCTTGCCGTTACGCGATCGGCTCTCCGCGCTCAGGATCGCGCCCGCGATGGCGCGCGCGCGCTGGACGCAGCCCGCCGCCGCGGCATCGACGGAAACGGTCCTCGACTGGCTCCGACGGCATCAACAGACCGAACGGCTGATCAAGGCACTCTGGGAACCGCTGGCGATCGCCGCGCTGAATCAACCGATCGCCGCAGCCGCCGCGGCGCCCTTCATC
>JACDBQ010000880.1 GCA_013694845.1 Acidobacteriota bacterium | reverse complement strand
CCGCAGACCTCGGACTCCGAACCCCGCACCCCGCATCCCGGACCCCGGAACCCTGGCACCGTCAGTTTTCGTAAGAGTGCCTTATGGAACGCCTTCTCCAGGACATTCGGTTTGCCGCGCGCATTCTGCTCAAGGATCGCGCCTTTTCGGTGGCGACGGTGCTGACCCTTGGGCTGTGTATCGGGGCGAACGCGGCCATTTTCGCGATTGTTCATTCGGTTCTGCTCCGGCCGTTGCCGGTGGCTGGCGCCGATCGGCTGGTGCTGCTCTACAATAGCTATCCGAAGGCCGGCGTGGGACGCGCTAGCACCGGTGTGCCGGATTATTACGACCGGCTGCGCGAGACGGACGTCTTCGAGGAGCTGGCCCTCCACCAGCAGCGCGGGGTGACCGTGGGGGGCGAAGGCAATGCCGAACGGCTGACCGGGCTGGCGGCACGCCCTTCCCTGCTCCGGCTGTTGCTGGCCGCGCCCGTGAAGGGTCGCGTCTTTACCGAGGAGGAAGGAGAGCTCGGCGCCGAACCCAAGGTGGTCCTCAGCCATGCGCTCTGGCAGCGGCTGTTCGGCGGACGCGACGACGCCGTCGGCCAGGACCTTCGCATGAACGGCGTACCGCACCGGATCGTCGGCGTGCTGCCGGCGGACTTCTATTTCATGTCCCCCGATATCGATCTCTGGCTTCCCGCCGCATTTTCTGCCGCTCAGAAATCCGACGACTCGCGACACAGCAACAACTGGACGATGGTCGGACGCCTGAAACGGGGCGCCAGCGCGGAGCAGGCGCAGCAGCAGGTGGACGCCCTCAACGCGCGCAACCTCGATCGTTTCGCCAACATGAAACAGATCCTCATCAACGCGGGCTTTCACACCGTCGTCACGCCGCTGCAGGACGACATGGTCAGCAGGGTGCGTCGCCCGCTGTATCTGCTGTGGGGCGGGGTGCTGTTCGTGCTGGCGATCGGGGCGGTGAACATCACGAATCTCGTGCTCATCCGCTCGAGCGCGCGGATGAGAGAGCTGGCGACTCGTCACGCTCTGGGCGCGGGCCTGGCACGACTCACGAGGCAACTGTTGACCGAGACCGTCCTCCTGACGCTTGTGGGAGGCCTGATCGGAGCTGCGATCGGCTACTGGGGCCTGACGCTGCTCGCAGGGATCGGCATCGAAGCGCTCCCTCGAAGCGCGGAGATCCGGATGGACGGGACCGTGGTCGCCTTCACGATCGCGCTGGCGCTTGCCGTTGGACTGCTGGTCGGCCTCGTCCCGGTGCTGAACCTCCGGCAGATGAACTTGAGTCAGGCCTTCCGTGAGGAAGGCCGCAGCGGGACGAGTGGTCGCGGAGCACGGGCGACACGCCGCATCCTGGTGGCAAGCCAGGTCGCCTTTGCGTTCATGCTGCTGATTGGCGCCGGGCTGCTGTTCGCCAGCTTCGAGCGGGTGCTCGGCGTCCAGCCAGGTTTCCAGGCCGACGGGCTGCTGACCGCGCGCGTCACACCACCGTCGTCCCGCTATTCAGAGCCCGCGCAGCTGCAGGCCTTCGCCGACCGATTTCTTGAATCCGTTCGCACGGTACCCGGGGTGCAGGGGACGGGCCTCACTTCCAACATTCCCTTCGGCGGCGACTTCAATGACAGCGTGATCCTCGCGGAGGGCTACCAGATGGCCCCTGGAGAATCCCTCATCTCGCCCTATCAGGTCACCGTGACGCCCGGGTACATGGAAGCGTTGCGCGTGCCGTTGAAGAACGGCCGCTTCTTCACGGCGAGTGACACCGGAACCTCTCAGCGAGTCGCGATCGTTGACGAAACACTGGCGCGGAAGTTCTGGAACGGGCAAGACCCCGTCGGGCGCCGCATGTTCTCACCCGACAACGCTGCGGACCTGACCAAGCCTGGTCCAAACACGAAATGGATCACCGTCGTCGGGGTCGTGGGCGACACGAAGATGGCCGGCCTGGTCACCTCGGACACGCGCGTCGGCACCTACTACTTCCCCCTGACGCAGGACGGCATGCGGACGATGACGCTGGCGGTCCGCACCTTCGGCGAGCCGCAGTCAGTCACCGGGTCGATCCGCCAGGCCCTCCGCGCGATCGACCCCGAGTTGCCGCTCTACGGCGTCCGAACGATGCAGGAGAGGATCGACGAGACGCTGATGGACCGTCGCACGCCCATGATGCTGGCGTTGATGTTCGCCGGCGTCGCACTCTTTCTCGCGGCGATGGGCCTGTACGGCGTGCTCGCCTACCAGGTGGCGCAGCGAACGAAGGAGATCGGTATCCGCATGGCTCTCGGCAGCGAGCCGGGCGGTATCTTCACGCTCGTGCTGCGCGAAGGTCTCGGGCTGCTGGGGGCCGGCCTCGCGATCGGGCTGGGAGGGGCCTTCGCGATCCGCCGCGCGATGGAGTCGCAGCTGTACGGTGTCAGTGCGATGGATCCTGTCGTTCTTGGCAGCGTGGCGAGCGTGCTCGCCCTCGTCGCGGTGGTCGCATGCGCGGTGCCCGCGCGCCGCGCCGCGAGGATCGATCCGATGATCGCTCTCAGCGAGTGAGGGGAGCGGCCGGTCAGACGATGCCCGGGCTGACGGCTTGAACCACGGTGGCCTGGTGACTGGAACCGTTCCGGGTCCACCAGCTACGCGCCCGCCGAGAATCTCGCCCAGCTGTCCTTGAGCGTCACCGTGCGATTGAACACCAGTCGACGGTCGGTTGAATCAGGATCGACGCAGAAGTAGCCGAGCCGCTCGAACTGGAAACGATCGCCGGGGGCCGCCGCCGCGGCGCTTGGCTCGAGCCTGGCCATCCGCACCTGCAACGAATCCGTATTCAGATCTTCACGGTAATCGTGCTCTGCCCCCGGGGTCTCCGCAGTGAAGAGACGATCGTAAAGGCGAATCTCTGCCTCGATCGACGTTTTCACGGCGACCCAGTGCAGCGTCGCCTTGACCTTCCGACCGTCGGCGGCATCACCGCCGCGCGTAGCCGGATCGTAGGTGCACCGCAATTCGGTGATCGCGCCGCGCGCATCCTTCACGACGCTGACGCACGTGACGAAGTAGGCGCCGCGCAGGCGGACCTCGCGCCCGGGTGCGAGCCTGAAGAACTTCTTCGGCGGGTCCTCCATGAAGTCCTCCCGCTCGATGAACAGCTCCCGTGCGAACGGCACGCGACGGGTACCCGTGGACGGGAACTCCGGGTTGTTCGCGATCTCGAACGTCTCGGTCAGATCCTCGGGGTAGTTGTCGAGGACGACCCGCAGGGGATCGACTACACCCATGATCCGCGGGGATCGTTTGTTGAGATCCTCGCGGACGGCGTGTTCGAGGTGCGCTACGTCCACCATGTTCTCCCGTTTGGCCACGCCGATGCGGTCACAGAAATTGCGGACGGCCTCGGGGGTGTAGCCGCGGCGGCGCATGCCGACGATGGTCGGCATCCGCGGATCGTCCCACCCGTTCACGTGCCGTTCCTGCACGAGCTCGAGCAGGCGGCGCTTGCTCATGACGGTGTAGGTCAGGTTCAACCGGGCGAATTCGATCTGGCGTGGCCGGGCAGGGACCGTAAGGTTGTTCACCAGCCAGTCGTAGAGCGGGCGGTGCGCCTCGAATTCGAGCGTGCAGAGGGAGTGGGTGATGTGCTCGAGGGCATCCGACGGCGGGTGCGCGAAGTCGTACAGCGGATAGATGCACCACGCGTCGGCGGTGCGATGGTGGTGCGCCCGGCGGATGCGGTAGAGCACCGGATCACGCAGGTTGATGTTGGGAGACGCCATGTCGATCCGGGCGCGGAGCACGTGCGCCCCGTCTTCGAACTCACCCGCGCGCATGCGCCGGAACATCTCGAGGTTCTCGTCAACCCCTCTCCCCCGGTGTGGACTCTCCCTCCCCGGTTCGGTCAACGTGCCGCGGGAGGAGCGGATCTCGTCCGCCGTCAGGCTGTCGACGTAGGCGCAGCCGTCGCGAATCAGCTGGACGCCATATGCATACAGCTGCTCGAAGTAGTCGGACGCGAAGTGGAGGTTGTCCCAGTCGAACCCGAGCCACCGGACGTCGTCCTTGATGGCCTCCACGAACTCGGTTTCTTCCCTGGCCGGATTGGTATCGTCGAATCGGAGGTTGCAGGTGCCGCCGAACTCGCGCGCCACCCCGAAATTCAGGCAGATCGACTTGGCGTGCCCGATGTGCAGGTAGCCGTTCGGCTCCGGAGGGAACCGCGTCGCCACTCGTCCCTCGTGCTTCCCCGAGACCCGATCTTCGGTGATGATGGTGCGAATGAAATCGAGGCCGGCCGTCGGTTCTGTCGTCGTGTCGTCCATGGCGGCAAAAACTCGATTATACGTTGTCGGCTTTCAACGACTGTCTCGAGGTTGTCCATGCATCGAATCACTTTTCTGTTCGTCCCAGTCCTCGCTCTTTCGGTCGTGACGTTCGGTCAGGTCGCCAACCTGCGCGGGCTGGCTGCGTCGGCGCCGAGGCCGGGGATCGACTGGCCGCAGTTCCGCGGGATCGCCGCGGCTGGCATTGCCGAGGGGTTTTCGCTGCCGACCACGTGGAACGCCACCGACGGCACCAACGTCATCTGGAAGACACCCGTCCCCGGTCTGGGATTGTCGAGCCCGATCGTCTGGGGAAACGACCTGTTCATCTCGACCTCGATCAGCGGAAAGAAGGATGCGGGGCTCCGGGTCGGGCTCTACGGTGACGTGCAACCGGTCGTCGACGACACGCCACACGAATGGCGCGTCTATGCGCTCGACAAGAAGACCGGAGCCGTGAAGTGGCAACAGACCGCCTACACCGGCGTGCCGAAGATCAAGCGGCATACGAAGGCCTCGCACGCGAACTCGACCCTGGCGACCGACGGGGAGCGAATCATTGCGTTCTTCGGGTCGGAAGGGCTCTACGCATACGACCTCCAGGGCAGGCTCCTGTGGAAGAAGGACCTCGGCGTGCTTGACGCCGGTTGGTTTACAGCGCCCGAGATGCAGTGGGAAACCGGCAGCTCGCCGGTGCTCCACGACGGAATGGTCGTCATCCAGGCGGATGTGCAGAAAGGCTCGTTCCTTGCGATGTTCGACGCGAAGGACGGCCGCGAAGTGTGGCGCGTGGAGCGCAACGACGTGCCGACCTGGAGCACCCCGACCATCCACAGCGTCAAGGGCCGAGCGCAGATTCTGGTCAACGGCATGCGCCAGGTCGGGGCCTACGACTTCAAGACCGGCAAGGAAATCTGGAAGCTGGCGGGTGGGGGCGACATCCCGGTACCGACACCGGTGGTGAGCGACGGCCTGGTTTACGTCACCAACGCGCACGGGCCGCAGTCCCCGGTCTACGCGATCAAGGAGACGGCCACCGGCGACGTGAGCCTCAAACCTGATACGACCAGCAACGAGGGGGTCGCCTGGAGCGTGCCGCGAGTGGGCGGCTACATGTGTACGCCGCTCATTTACAAAGGGCTTGCCTACATCGTCCGCTACAACGGGGTGTTGAACGTGTTCGACGCCAGGACCGGCGAAAACAAGTACACGCAGCGGCTCGGCGGAGCTACATCGGCCTTCACGTCGTCACCGGTGGCAAACGACGGCAGGGTCTACATCGCGAGCGAAGACGGCCAGGTTTTCGTGCTCAAAGCCGGGCCGGCATACGAAGTTCTGGCGATGAACGAAATGGCGACTCCCGTGCTCGCGACGCCGGCCATTTCGGAAGGACGGCTCCTGCTGCGCACGCAGGACCAGGTGATGGCGATCGGCCGGAAGTAACGGCCCGCAGTCGCCGCGGTGGTGACGGAGAGGTCCGTTCAGGCAATGTGAGTCGAACCCGCGTCGCGTACACTTTCCCGGATGTCTTCAACCCGCGCGCCACGCCTTCTCACGCTTGGTGAGGCCTTCGAGGATCTTGTCTTCCTCGAGCTCGAGCGGCTGCCGCGTCCAGGCGAAGAGGTCAAAACCTCGTGTTTCGTCCAGACCATCGGCGGCGGTGCGGTGACCACAGCCGTCGCGGCGGCCCGGCTCGGGATCGACTGCGAGATCTGGAGCGGCCTGGGGGACGTGGCGGCCGCGCGCCTGGCGGAGGAACGGGTCCGGGTTACCAACCTGCGGCGGCACGGTGAGCCTCATGCGATCACGGCGGCGCTCTCGACCCGCACGAACCGCAGCTTCGTCACCTACAACGGCATCAACGACGTGCTCGAGCCGCGACTGCTGGCGCGCTTGCCGCGCGTGCGGGCCACGCACGCGCATTTCGCCTTTTTTCCGAAAGACTGCAGCTCGTG
>JACDBQ010000875.1 GCA_013694845.1 Acidobacteriota bacterium | reverse complement strand
CGTGAAACCAGGCGGCGTCGCGCAACACCGACGCCCAGTCCACATCGTCCGGCGCCATCTGACTGACGGACGAATGGGCGCGATCATAAATCACGTTGGATGCGCGTTGGCTCGCCCCGGCCTCGGCGAAGTAAATGCCGACGCGTTCACCGCGACGGACGATGTGCTCGGTGCGAACCCCCTCGGCGCGCAGTGCCTTGATCGCTGCTTCGCCGACGGCGTGTTTCGGCAGCGCCGTCACGTAGTGGCTCTCGAGACCGAACTGCGCGAGGCTGGCGGCCACGTTCGCCTCGCCGCCGCCGAAGGTGGCCGACAGGACCGGGCTCTGAAAGAAACGCTCGAAACCCGGCGGGCTGAGCCGGAGCATGATCTCGCCGAACGTTACGACTTTTGACATCGCCTCTCCCGCCCGCGATCGCGCCCCGGCGTTGTCGATGCGCTCACCGGGCCGAATTCACGTTGGCCACGATCCGCTCGGCATTCGTGCGGAGCGTCGCGTAATCACCACTCGCGATCGCGTTCGCATCCAGCAAGGCGGTACCGACCCCGACCGCGACGGCGCCGGCTCGAATCCAGTCCCCCGCATTATCGAGAGTGACGCCCCCGGTCGGCATCAGTTTGACGTGCGGCAGCGGGCCGCGCACGTCCTTGAAGAAGGTCGGGCCCAGGGCAGTCGCCGGGAAGACCTTGACCACGTCGGCCCCCGCGTCCCATGCATCGAGGATCTCGGTGGGCGTGAAGCACCCCGGCATCGCCGGCACGCCGCGCTCGTGACAGGCTTCGATCACGGCGGTGCGAAAGACGGGGCTGACGACAAACTGCGCTCCCGAATCGATCACACGGATGGCGGTCTCGCGGTCCACCACGGTACCGGCCCCCAGCAGGAGCTCCGGCGGCATGGTCAGCGCGAGCTGCCGGATCAACTCCACCGCCCCCGGCACCGTCATCGTGACCTCCACGGCACGGATGCCGCCCTGCGCGATCGCATCAATGACCGCATGCAGCTTGTCCGGGTCCTTCAGCCGGATCACAGCGACGACGCCGGCCTGGGACACCTGATCGACGATGAGGTTTCGCGCGGTGTTCACTGGTTTTCGTGTATCCAGGTATGAGCACCGGCGAGCCCGTGTCTGAAGAAAGTGTTGTTCAACATGGTCTGTCCACTGCGGCGGCGACAGATTATCTCTGGACCGGCCGCTCCGCAACCCGCAACGTGTCCCACCGGGCGCGCGGCTACAACGATACGGATTCGTCGAAGCCGCGCGGCTCGTCGAGATGGGCCGCAAGTTCGAACGATGGCGTACGCAGCTGTTGGTACTGCGCATCTTGAATGAGCGGCCGGACTGATGTTGTCGCGGGCCGTGCTAACGGCGGAAGGCTTTATCCAGCGCGCCGGCGCTCACCAGCCGCACCTCGTTCAACTGCCACGCGCCTTCGCGCAGCGTCCAGGTCTGGGAGATGAACGAGACGGAGTCGTTCGGTTTCCCAACCCTCGGATTCTCGGCGTGTTCGGTGACCCTTGCCGTGAGGATCGCGGCGGAGCCGAACACCTGAACGCGTGGCGCGGCGACGGTTCGTCGAACGTTCGCCAGGCCACCAGGCAGCCGCTCCTCTTCCGGACGTTGATCCGATACCGCGATGTCTCCTGGCGAAAAAGCCGCCAGCCGGGTGCGGTCCTGCGCGTAGTAGGCATCGAGCCATCGCTCGGCGGAGGCGGTCAGTTGGGTCCTGATCGCATCCGCGGAGGGATCCGGCTGCGCGACGTTTCCCGGGACGCCTGATCCCTGCGCTGCCTTTGCCGATGTCGATACGGCCGGCCCGGATGCTGGTGGCGCTGGGGGCGGGACGACACCCGACCGCGTCAGGGCCTGACCCTCCCGTCCGGGCGCGTCCGGCTTGGCAGTCCCCCTGGCCCGTGATCCTGGCTGTTTCGACGTCACCGTGGGCGGGAACGCGGTTCTGGCCGTCCCGCTGATTTCTGGATCCGCCGGTGTTTCGCTGGTCGCCCTTGCGATCCACCAACCGGTCGCTGCCATCGCTGTCACGCTGATCACGCTGGCCATTACAAGGAAGGGGTCGACTGCCCGCCGTGCGGTCGAGCGCGGTGCGTGCGGACGTCTCGGTGCCACCGTCGGAGCGGGTGGCGGGAGGAGGGTGTGCCTGCGAAATGGGTCAACCAGCGGGATACGCGCATCGGCTCTCGCGGCCAGCACGAGGGCATCGTCCGCGGACGGTATCTGGCGATCGATCAGCCGCGCGCGGATGGCGCCTGCTTCGGACGATAG
>JACDBQ010000874.1 GCA_013694845.1 Acidobacteriota bacterium | reverse complement strand
CAGAGGGCTCAGCCGACACGAAAGTGACGACGGTCGTGGATATACTTTCGACAATGCCTTCTCTCCCAGAAAAGCGTCCAGGTGTGAAGCGGTTCGGCGTGCTGACCGGTGGCGGAGATGCGCCCGGGCTGAACGCGGTCATCCGTGCCATCGTCAAAGCCTCGGCCAGTCACCAGTGCGAAGTTCTCGGCCTCGAAGACAGCTTCGATGGCCTGATCGAACCGGACCGCTGGAGGTTCCTCACGCCGAGCAACTGCACCGGGATCCTGCGCATCGGCGGCACGATCCTGGGCACCACGAACCGCGGTAACCCGTTCGCCTACGACACAGGGGGCGGCGCAAAGAGCGACTACTCGGCTCGCGTGCTCGAAATGTTCCACAAGATGGAAATGGACGCACTGGTGGTGATCGGCGGAGACGGCACGCTCGCGATCGCGCACCAGTTCTTCAAGATGGGCATCGCTCTCGTGGGTGTCCCTAAAACCATCGACAACGACATCGTCGAGACGACCAATACCTTCGGCTTCGACTCGGCGGTGAGCTTCGCCACCGATGCCATCGACCGGCTACACACGACCGCCGAGGCCCATCACCGGGTCATGGTGGTCGAAGTGATGGGGCGCTACGCCGGGTGGATCGCGCTGTACGCGGGTGTCGCGGGCGGCGCGGACGTCATCCTGATTCCCGAGATACCGTTCCAGATGGAGAAGGTCGTCGACCAGATCCTGACGCGCGAGAAGTTCGGCGCTCGCTTCAGCATTGTGGTGTCGGCCGAGGGGGCGAAGCCGCTCGGGGGGAAGGTGTCATTGATCAAGGAGGCGAGAGGAGAGTTTGTCGAACGTCTCGGGGGGATCGGTGCGCTGGTTGCGAATGATATCGAGCAGCGATGCGGGAAGGAGACCCGCTACGTCGTGCTCGGGCACCTGCAGCGCGGCGGCGCCCCGACCAGCTTCGACCGGATCCTGGCGACGCGCTTCGGCGCCCGTGCGGTCGAGCTCCTGCTCGAGGGACAGTTCGGACACATGGTGGCCTTCCATCCGCCAGACATTGTCGCGGTGCCGCTCGAGAAGATCGTCGGACGCACGCGCAACGTGCCGCTCGATTTCGACGTGGTCCGCACCGCCCGGGCGATGGGAATCTCTCTCGGAGACTGAACCGGATTACGGGTTGTCGACTGCGGCTACCACAAACCCGGATTCAGTTCAGCACGTCCAGGTACTTCAGCGCGCCGCCGGTGTTGAAGACCACGACCGTGTCTGACGGCTTGACGCGGCCGTCCTCGATCAGCACGCGTAGGGCGTGAAGAGCGGCCCCTCCTTCGGGGGCTGCACTGATCCCTTCCCGGGTCCCGAGCTCGCGCATGTCGCGCACCATGTCGGCATCCGACACCGCGAGGGCGGTGCCGCCGCTCTCGCGAACGGCGCGCAGCACGAGGAAGTCGCCGATCGCTTTCGGCACGCGCAGACCGTCCGCCACCGTCCGTGCGTTCGGCCACATCACCGATCGCTCCGCGCCCTGTTCAAATGCGCGGACGATCGGCGCACAATGCTCGGCCTGCACCGACACCATCCTGGGGCGGACCGTGGAGGACTTCCAGCCGATCGCCTCCATCTCCTCGAAGGCCTTCCACATCCCGACCATGCCTGTTCCGCCGCCCGTCGGGTAGATGATCCAATCCGGGAACTGCCAGTCCAACTGCTCCCCGAGCTCGTAGGCCATCGTCTTTTTGCCTTCGATCCGGTAGGGCTCCTTGAGCGTTGAGACGTCGTACCACCCGAGCGGCTTGCCCCGCTCCGCGGCAATGCGGCCGGCGTCGGTGATCAGGCCGTCGACCAGCGTGATCTCTGCGCCGTACAGCTCGCATTCCCGGATGAAGGGAACCTTGACGTCGCGCGGCATGAAGACTTTGGCATCGATGCCGGCCGCCGCGGCGTAGGCCGCCATGGCGTTCGCCGCGTTGCCGGCAGACGGGATCGAAAGAATCCTGGCGCCGAGATGGGACGCCTTGGTGACCGCGGCAGCGAGGCCGCGCGCCTTGAACGAGTTCGTCGGATTCAGAGATTCGTCCTTTACGAACAGGCGGGACAATCCCACGTCGGATCCGAGCCGTTTTGCGTGGATGAGCGGGGTCCAGCCTTCACCGAGCGTCAGCGGCTCCTGCCCGTCGAGCAAGGGCATCAGCTCGCGATATCGCCACATGTTGGGCGCCCGCCCTGCGAGAGACTCCTTTTTCCAGGCCTTCGCCGCATCAAGGTCGTACCGTGCCAGCAGGGGAGCGCCACAGCTGCACAAGTGCTGCTCGACCCGCGGATCGTAGTGTCCCGCGCCGCACGGCTCTGAGCATTCCAGATGGGTGAAGTAGGACATCTCGGCGATTGCGGACTGCTGATTGCGGGTTGGGGATTGGTGTATCTACTTATTGAGCAACTCCCCATCCTTCTTCTTCTGCAAGTCATCGATCAGCGTGACGTGCTGGTCGGTGATCTTCTGGACTTCGTCCAGGCTGCGGCGCTCGTCATCTTCGGAGATCTTGCTCTCCTTGAGCAGCTTTTTCAGCTTGTCGTTCGCGTCCCGTCGGACCTGGCGCACTCCGTTGCGTCCTTCTTCGGCGTACTTGTGCACGATCTTCGAGAGCTCCTTGCGGCGCTCTTCCGTCAGGGCGGGGATCGGGATGCGGACGACCTTGCCGTCGTTGGTCGGGTTCAAGCCGAGGTTCGCGGTCCGGATAGCCTTTTCGACCGCGGGAAGCAGGGATGGATCGAAGGGCTGGGCCACGATCATCTGTGGCTCGGGTATGGACATCGACGCGACCTGGTTCAGCGGCATGGGGGCGCCGTAGGCGTCGACATGCACCGCGTCGAGGATCGTCACCGACGCGCGACCCGTCCGCACACCACCCAGT
>JACDBQ010000796.1 GCA_013694845.1 Acidobacteriota bacterium | reverse complement strand
CGTCGGCACCTCCTGGGGGTTGCGGCGGCGTCTGGGTGGGGCGGGGTCTGGGTCGTGATTGGGCTGTAGCGACTGCCATAGCTCGGTGTGCTGGCGCATGCGGTAGCTGTTGCCCCGGACGGTGACGATGTGGCAGTGGTGCACGAGCCGGTCGATCAGTGCAGCGGCCATAATGTCATCGCTGAAGATATCGCCCCACTCCTCAAAGCCCTTGTTCGACGTCAGCACCGTGGACGCATGTTCGTAGCGTCGTGCCATCAGCTGGAAAAAGAGCATCGCTCCAGTGCGCGTAATCGGCAGATAACCAATTTCGTCGACGACCAGAAGCGCTGGATGCGTGAGCACCTTGAGCCGCTGATGCAGACGCCCGCTGGCCTGTGCTTCTTCGAGCGACGTAATGAGATCGGCGAGCGTGCCGTAGTACACGCGCCTGCCGCTCTGGGCGGCAGCAATTGCGAGACTGATTGCCAGGTGGGTCTTACCGACACCGGGCGGTCCCAGGAAGATGACATTTTCCTTCCGCTCGACGAAGCCCAGCTCGTGGAGGCTTTCGATCTGCTCGCGTCGGATCGAGGGTTGAAATGTGAAGTCGAAGTCGGAAAGCATCTTTACCGCCGGTAAACGGCTCGACCTCATGGCTGCCTGAAGGCGCCGGTTATTGCGCAGCTGTATCTGCGCAGACAGAAGCGTCTCGATCGCTTCGGGAGCAGTCAGTGCGCCGCCATCGACATCGCGAAGAACGGCATCGAGTGCTTCGAGCGATCCCGGCATCTTCAGATCCGCAAGGATGTGTCGCAGGCGGTCACGGCGAGACGGGGCGACGGTCTTCATACGGCACCTGCCGCAAGTCTCGCGT
Organism: Acidobacteriota bacterium; assembly: GCA_013694845.1. GTDB lineage: Bacteria > Acidobacteriota > Vicinamibacteria > Vicinamibacterales > 2-12-FULL-66-21 > JACDCA01. Next base: position 1,415 of record JACDBQ010000796.1, on the reverse strand, counting down.
ATGCGGACAGAGGCCGCTTCTCGACGTCGACGATAACGCGTGAAGGCGTGCGCGTGCGTGCTGCCGCAGCGTCTCCATCAAGCACCAGCGAGTAGTAGGGCCGCGCTGCGAGAGGCTGGAGTGTAAACCGCTCATCGCGGTCGAACCGAATACGCGGCCGCTCTTTCGTCGTCTGGTGGATGCTAACGTTTGCAATGCTGTCCAGCCACAATCCACACTGATGATCGAGGTCTGCATCATTCAGAAATTCGCGGCCATAGATGAAGTTACTGCGCACGTAGCGAATCGGACGCTCCACTTTTCCTTTCGTCTGCGCGCGATAGGGGCGACATGCTCTCGGGGTGAAGCTCCAGTGACTTGCGCACCGCATGAACTCTGCGTTACGCACGAGGTCACCTCCTTCAACTCGCAGATCCTTCGTGATGACCGCCTTCATCTGGTCGAAGAGAAGCTCCTGCGGCACGCCGCCAAAGGTATCGAACGCTTCCTCGATGCCGAGCAACAGCGTGCGCATATCCTGACGGCGATAGAACCGCATCCAGATCATTCGCGAGTATCCCAGAACGACGAGGAGGGCGTAACGCACTCCCCACGGGAATCGGAAACGCGCGAAATCGACCTGTGCCTGGCGGCCCGGCGCGGTTTCGAACCGCACGACCGCAGCCGGCAACGGCTTCGGACGGATGCCTCGCACGAACTCCTTCAATTGCGTGTAGCTGCCCTTATAGCCCGCTGCCTGGATCTCCTCGAGGAGCCGAACCGAAGAAAGCTCCGGATAGGCTTCCAGCCGGGCCATAATGATGGGCTTGTACCGATCGAGCTTAGTAGGAACAGGTGCCCGCGGTCCGTACTGAACCGCGCCTGCATCGAGGTCACGGTCGAGGTCGCCCTCCCGGATCCACCGGTGGACCGTGTCCCGGCTGATTCCCAACTGACGAGCCAGGGCGCTCTTACTGCCACCCTGCTCGAGATAGTGCCTGAGCAGCATCCGCTTCTCCCGTCCGATCATCGCGCCTCCCCACAGAGTGGAGGCGCCAAGGTGATTGAATCACCGGCCGGGGGCGAGAAGCCTCAGACGGCCGGCACTGACGTGCCGCCGACTGTCAGATTTTCACCCGCCAGAACTGTCAGATTTACATCCGCCGCTAACAACAATTGCCGCAGCGCCGCTGCGCGGCTTGCCCGCCGGGGACCCGGCCACGCGACAAACGACATATGGGCCGGACGGGACATGCCTGCGCTCAATCGCGGCTTCGCTTCGCTCACCGCTCAATCACACAGGCACGTCGGCAAACGCTGAACGTTATCCGAAAGCGTCCTTCGTAGAAGATCTGGATGACGTCGAGAACGCCTTCCCCGAAGCGAGGACGGTTTCGCAGACACCACTCGCAGGACGGAGCCACATGAAAGCCCCA
>JACDBQ010000784.1 GCA_013694845.1 Acidobacteriota bacterium | reverse complement strand
CAGCGGCAGCGGGTGTGGCGCGAGCGGCCGTCGCCACGGAGGTTCCGGCCGGCGCCGAGTCCGTGCGCCTCCAGATGCTCGGCCTTCGCGAAGACGCCGACACGTTCCACATCGTGATCATGGACCTGGTGGCGCAGCCCGGCGCCGCGGGCCGGAACCGGCGCGGTGCCGCGAGCGCCGGGCGTTCCGTGTCCGAGGAGGAGCGGCCGAGGTTCGCGAGGATCTTCGCGAGCTACGGCGGGGCGCGTGTCACGACCTACATGCCCCTTCGATCCGACGGGCGCGAGCCGCCGACGCGCTTTGGCAGCATCATCAGCACGCACGAACGCATCAAGGCGTACACGAACCGGGTCGAGGGCACGCTGCCTGACGATGCGGAAATGATCGCCTTCGGCACGGATCTGTTCGAGACGCTGTTCCAGGGAGACGTGAGGCGGCTCTATGACGAGGCGCGAACGCGGCAGCACGGGCGCAAGCTCGATCTCGTGCTGACCTCGATGATCCCGTGGATCGCCGAGAAGCCGTGGGAGTTCGCGTACGACGGCGGCCGCCAGAGCTTCCTCGCCACCGAAGAGATTCACTTCGTCCGCAACGTCCTCACCGCGATCCCGGCCGACGTGATTACCCGACGTGACCGTCCGCTCCGCATCCTGGTCGCGTCGGCACAGCCGGTCGGCTTCGGTCACCTGTCGATCGATCAGGAGGTCGAGGTGATCCGCCGCGGATTTCAGCCGCTCGAGGAAGCCGGCCTCGTCGCCGTGGAGGTGCTCGCGCGTGCGACCCCCGGCGCGATCCACGGACGACTGTCGCGGGACGAGTACCAGGTGGTGCACTTCATCGGCCACGGCGTGTTCGACGAGGCGACGCAGGAAGGCTGCCTCGTCTTCGAGGACGACCGCGGCGGCGCGTTCAACCTCGGGCAGCGCTCGGTCCGTGAGATCTTCTGCAATCGCGGCCTGAGCCTGGTCTTTCTCAACGCCTGCCAGAGCGGGTCGGGTGGGCAGTCGGAGTTCAACAAGGGCGTCGCGCAGGCGCTCGTGTCGCACGGGTTGCCCGCGCTCGTCGCCAACCAGTACAGCGTGCTCGATTCGTCGGCGACGTCGTTCGCCCAGCACTTCTACTGGTGTCTCGGGCAGGGAATGACGCTCGGCGCCTCGGCCCGCGAGGCCCGCATCGCGGTGAACTACTCGCTCCAGGGTGAGCTGATCGACTGGGCGGTGCCGGTGCTCTACGCCCGCGATCCCAACACGTCGTTGTGCGCGCGTCCGCAGCGCTCGGCGCCGGTGCCCGCCATGAGCGTGCGTGCGACGAGCCGCCGCGCGACCACCGGCCGTCCGATCCGCGTCGGCGTCTGGGACATCGACGACGTCTTCCCCTCGCTCGACCGGACGCTGTCGCGGATGAACGCCGTCCAGCAGTTCTACGGCTTCGAGCTCGTCGATCTGTCGGTGCCGCTCGACGCCTGGGACATGGACAACCGCGCGGAGGGCGGCACCCCGTATCTGTGGGCGGAGAAGTTCGCGAGGCGGCTCCAGAGCAAGACCGTCGAGCTCCGGGTCAATGTGCTCGCGTGCGTGACGCGCCACTGGCTGCGTGACGACGACACGTTCAACCTCTATGGCTGGTGGCCGGCGCGCGACCAGCCGCCGATCATCATCTTCTCGTGCGCCGGATTCGACATGTCCGCCGAGGGACCCGCCACCGACCGCGCCATCGCCAACGCGATGGTGTCCGCGCTCGCCGGGTACTTCGGCGAGCTCGACTCCCACGTCCGCGGCGCGAAGGATTGTCCGTTCGCGTACAACCCGCAGCGCAACATCGCGCACCTCACCGGCGCGCAGAGGTTCGACGCTGCCTGTCGCGGCAAGGTGAAGAAGAAGCTGCCCAAGGAATTGCCGGCCCTCGAGGCGTTACTGCACGTGTTCGCATGATGGTCACGAGGCGGCACGCCATCAGCCGCCTCTCGAGCGCGGCCATCGGGCTGACCGTGCAGACGCCGGACGCCTGCCTGCCGAAGGGCGCGTGTCCTGGCCGGCGTGACGTCGACGGATTTACGTCCCTGTGCTTCACCGACTCGCGGAACGTCCGGCATCAGATTTACACCACAGGCACAGACGGACCGCCGGTCATCCTGCTCCACGAGCTGCCCGGCCTGACGGACGACACCTTCGCCACCGCGCGGCAGCTCGCCGACGTGCGTTACAACGTCGTGGTGCCGCTGCTCTTGGGCCAAGCGGGCGAGAGACGGACACTCGGAAACATCCGCCAGGTCTGCAGCCGCGAACAGTTCGACTGTAACGAAGGGGAGAGGACCAGTCCGCACGTCGCGTGGCTGCGCGAGCTGGCGCGCTGCGCCCGGCAGCAGTGGCCCGACGGCAAGGGCGTGGGCGTGATTGGCATGTGCCTCACGGGAGCGTTTCCCATTCCGATGCTGCGCGAGCCCGCGGTCGTGTCGCCCGTGATCTGCCAGCCGACGCTGCCGTTCAATCGACTCAACCCGCTGCAGGCCTTCGGATGGTTCACGGATCAATCGGCGCTCGCGGTCGATCCGGCGGATCTGAAGCACGCGCGAGCAGCGCACCGAGCCCCTGCTCGGCATCCGCTACAAGGGGGATCGCAAGTGCCAGAAGAAGCGTTTCGAACGGCTGGCCGGCGAGTTCCCCGATCGGTTCTACCGTCTGGACTTTCCCGGCAAGCACCACTCGACGCTCGTGGGGGATTTCTGCCCGGACGCGCTGCTGGAGGTGCTGGCCTTCTTCAACGACCACCTTCGCACGACGCCCGGCGCCTGCGCGCATTTTCCCGCGGCTGTCGCAGCGCAGCAGGACTGAAGTGACGCCAGACGCGTGCCGCGGTAACGCGACACATCACAGCGCGGATCCGAATCCGCCCGTCATCCAGAAAGGGACGCCATGCTCAAGCGTGTAGACGCGGATACTTTTGCAGCGGATGCCGACGAGGAAATCCGGATCCTCGCCAAGGCCAGCGGCAACGACGGCCACAAAGACGCGCGCTTCCGCTACGTCACGATGCTAACGCGAGAGTCGATCAACGGCCACCCGGGTGCGACGTTCGACGTGGTCCAGGGTGTCAGGATGCTCTCGTGCATTGTCGAGTTCGCCGTCGGCGCCGATGGGGCGCGTTACGACCTGTTCCAGATGGTGGACGGCAGCGAGAGTGACCTCGACGTCTCGCTGACGCCGGTCAGCACGGGCACGACGGTCCAGTTTCGAGTCCGTGGCGTTCCGGTGCCCGCGCTCGCGGGTGCGCCGCGGCGATCGGGTGCCGCCGCCGGCCGCCGCCGCTCTGGCGCAGCACCGGGAAGAAAGCGGAAGGCAGCGCGGAAGACGAGAAAGCGGGCGAAGCGCGCGACGGCCGGGCGGGCCACGGCGAAGAGCGCGCCGAAGAGAAAGACCGCGAAGCGCAAGACGGCGAAGCGCAAGGGCCCACGACTTCACGGCAAGAGAGCCCCGGTCAAGAAGGGCACCCGCGGGGGCAGGCGGAAGGGTGGCCGCCGGTGAGGGTGCCCTTCGTTGCGGCGGCGCTCGTGATCCTCGCCGCGGACGCGGCGGCACAGACGACGCAGACCTACCAGGACATGTGGAACCGACGGATCGCGGCGGTCGAGAAACTGCGCGCGGACGCGCCGCTCGACCTGACGACGAGAGTCGGCAGCGAGATCTCGCCGAACAACAACGTGACGGCCTTCGTGCTGTTCGCCTACGCCCAGACCCTCACCAGGGAGCTCCGCTTCATCGAGGCCGCACGCACGGACAAGCAGCTGGGAAGTCCTGCGGCAACCGGAGCGTCCACATCGGCGGTGTCGCGCGGCGCCGTCCCGTCGATTCTCGGGTTCGCCGTCGAGCACGGCGCGCTCACCCAGAGCTCGAATGCGACGAGCGCTACCGTCCGCGGAAACGCGATCGGCTGGCTCGATCTGTTGAAGGATCAGGACATCATCGCGTCGTACGACGACGACTCGGCGCTCGTCCGCAACCTGCGGCGTCTCTCGTACTCGTTCACG
>JACDBQ010000775.1 GCA_013694845.1 Acidobacteriota bacterium | reverse complement strand
GACGAGGCGCGGTCATGAGCGAATTCCGGACGGTCAAGGACCTGTACGAGCGAATCGGCGGAGGTGCCGGGCCAGGCGGCGCCAAGGCCGTCGCCCCGATCGGCAACGAAACCGTGATGACCACCATCCCGGCCGGCGTCCTTGAAGTCAGCCTGCTCGGCGAGCTGCTGGACGCCATCACCACCGTCGGCCGCGAGAGTGCCGCTCCCGGGCGTCCTGTCGCGATTGTCAGCAACGTGCGGGTCGAGTACAGACCGGGGAGATAGCGCTCGGTGCTGAGTGCTGAATTGTCCTCAGTGTTTCCCCGCCGACCAGTCGTGGCGCGCCACGATCATCTTCATCTCGAGGAGCTCGATCAGGGACCGGCACCGGGCGAGCAATCCCTCGCGTTCGAGCAGCGCCTGTTTTTCGAGCGGTTCCAGCTCCATGTATTGTGCGAGGGTGTTGACGAGGTCCTCGTCGTTCATCGCCGGGGGAAGACTGCTGTCGGCGCCCCGGCCTTCGGGCTGCGGCACCAGCAGCCTCTCCAGCCGGTGTCGCGCGGATCTGATTTCGTCGCGTTCGTGCTCGGCGAGCGGCTCGTGCAGGTTCTCCACGGTCGCGAGCCGGTAGGCGCGGGTCGCATCTTCGCCGAGGATCCGGAATTTCTCGAGTCCGCGCAGCACGATGTGGTACCGCCCGTCCGGCATCTGGTCGTGGTGCGTGATCACCCCGGCGCAGCCGATCGGGTACACGGCCGGGCGGCCGCCGTACTCCCCTTCCCCTCCGGGGCGCAGCAGCACCATCCCGATCATCCGGTCTCCGGTGAGAGCGTCCGCCACCATCATCCGGTAGCGCGGCTCGAAGATATGGAGCGGCAGGAACACGTTGGGAAAGAGCACCACGTTCGGCAGCGGGAAGATCGGAATCGTGGATGGAAGCATGGCGATTGCGGACTGCGGATCGCGGACTGCGGATTGACGAATGGTGGATTGTGGATTGACGGATTGTGGATTGTGAATTGTGAGCGGGTATTAAATTTTGAAGGACCGTGCTCGCGATCCGCCAATCCCTAATCCACAATCCGTCAGTCCGCAATCCACAATCCACAGTCCGCATTAGTGAATGGTCCTCGTCTTGTTGTCCATGTAATCCATCAGGACATAGCGGCCGAGCGTTCGCGGCGTCGTGAAGTAGGCCTTGCCGTGGCAGATCTGCGCCACCTTCCGGACGAAGGCAATCAGGTCGTGGTCGCGCGCCAGCATGAACGTGTTGATCATGATCCCGGCTCTGCGGCACGCGGCCACTTCGGCGAATGTCTCCGAGACGATGAAGGGATCGAGGCCGAAGGCGTTGCGGTAGATGCGGCCGTCGGGACGGGTCAGCGCGGACGGCTTGCCGTCGGTGATCATCACGATCTGGCGCATGTCTTTCTGCTGACGCTCGAGAATCCGCCGCGCCAGTCGAAGCCCCTCCCGGGTGTTCGTGTAATACGGCCCGACGCGGACCCGCGCCAGCTGCGAGAGCGGGATCTCTTCGGCTGAATCGTGGAACAGGACGCACTTGAGCGCATCCCCGGGATACTGCAGGCGGACCAGGTTGGCGAGCGCGAGCGCGACGCGTTTGGCTGGGGTGAAGCGATCTTCGCCATAGAGGATCATGCTGTGGCTGCAGTCGAGCATCAGCACCGTCGCACAGGAGCTCTGGTACTCTCCCTGTGCCACCATCAGGTCCTGGTAGTCGACGTCGAGCGTGCCACGCTTCACCGCGTTCAGCACGGTGCCCGCGGCATCAAGGTTCATCGTGTCGCCGAACTCGTAGGGCTTGGACGCGCCGCTCGCCTCGATCCCCGTCGCCACTTCACGCGTATCGTGTCGGCCCAGGCTGCTCTTGCCGATCGACCCCATGAGATCCCGCAGGGCGCGATACCCGAGAAAATCCAGGCTCTTGTCCGTGATCTCGAAGCGGACTGCGCCCGGCTCACCGTCACCGCCCGCCCCTTCCCGACGCGCCTGTTCCGCCGACAGATCCGGTGACGGCGTGATGTAGCCCTGCTGCTGCAGTTTCTTGACGATCCGGTCGACCAGCTCGTCGATGCGCTCCTCAGCGTCCGCGGCGGTCTGCCAGTCTTTTCCGAGCAGGCGCTCGAGCATGTCGTCCGAGAGCGCGCCGCTCAACAAGGCCTCGAGGATCGCGTCGTGCAGCGCCTGCATGGACTGGCCGCTCTCTTCGAGCGGTATGTCATACGGATCTTCGAACCCGCTGCCGAGGAGCATGTCGGACAGGCGCGACAGCAGATCCTCGAGATCCACCTCGTCCAGGTCTTCCGGGCTGTATTTGGTGTAGCGATATTTCATCGAACGAGACCACGGCTTTCTGCACCACGATCACGAAGCGCATGACCACAAAGAAGCTCCTGCCTTGTGCTCTTCGTAGCCATCGTGCTCAAAATCGTTCCCCGGGCATCCGCGATCATCAGTTGTAGTACTTCTTCTTGTTGCCGGTCAACGGCATCTCGCGTTCGAGCGGCTCGTCTGCCGGCGCGGCCCGCTGGGGGCGCCGAGGCTGTTCGAGGCCCTGATACTGCCGGTCTTCCGAGCGGCTGATCTTCTTGACCGCGTAGAGGCCTTCGAGCACGAAGTCCACGGCCGAGGCGAGGTGCGGCTTGGGTCCGCCGGCCTCCACGCCAGCCTGCTGCGCGAGGTCGTGAAGGCCCTGGACCACGGCGGTCCGCTTCAGCAACTCGTCTGCCGCGAGCGTATCTTCGGCCTGCAGCGTACCTCCGAGGTCGAACCATTCGCCGACCTGTCCGAAGTCCGAGGCCGCGAACACGCCTCCGAACACGGCGGCCACGGCGTTCCGGATGATTTCCCTGGCGACGTTGTCGGCACCGCGGAGCTCACCCTCGTACTCGAGCTCGAACTTGCCGGTGATCGCCGGCAAGGCCGTGTAAATGTCACTGACGCGCGGCACGACGGGGGATTCATTGGCAACCAGCGCCCGCCGTTCGGCATTCGAGATGACGTTTTCGAGCAGTGAGATCGGCAGGCGCTGGCTGACACCGGACCGCTTGTCGACACGCGAGTCCTGCCGTGCCTGGAACGCCACCTCTTCGACGATCTCGCGGACGAACGCCGGCACCGTGAGCTCCACGCCGGTCCGTTCGGTCCAGGCTTCCTGGGTCGTGATCGCCATCCCCTCATGACGGCTGGCCGGGTAGTGGGTCCGGATCTCGGAGCCGATGCGGTCCTTCAGCGGCGTGATGATCTTGCCGCGCGCGGTGTAGTCCTCCGGGTTCGCGCTGAACACCATCAGCACGTCGAGGGGCAGGCGTACGGGGTAGCCTTTGATCTGGACGTCCCCTTCCTGCAGGATGTTGAACAGGCCGACCTGGATCTTGCCGGCAAGATCGGGCAGCTCGTTGATCGCAAAAATGCCCCGGTTGGCCCGCGGCAGCAGGCCATAGTGCATCGTCAACTCGTCGGCCAGGTGCAGCTTCGATCGAGCGGCCTTGATCGGATCAAGGTCGCCGATGATATCGGCGATCGTGACGTCCGGTGTGGCGAGCTTCTCGACATAGCGTGCTTCGCGCGGCAACCATCCGATCTCGACCGAATCACCGATCTCGCGGAGGCGTGCCCGGCAGGCCGCGCACAGCGGCGCCAGCGGGTCGTCATGAATCTCGCATTCCGGCATCACCGGCACTTCATCGTCGAGCAGTTCAGCCAGCGCGCGGAGGATCCGGCTCTTCGCCTGGCCGCGCAAGCCGAGCAGGATGAAGTTGTGTCGCGACAACACCGCGTTCACGATCTGCGGAACGACCGTGTCATCGTAACCAATGATGCCGGGGAAGAGCGCTCCGCCGGCGCGCAACCGCGCGATGAGGTTCTCGCGGATTTCTTCTTTCACGGGGCGGTGTTTGATCGTTCCTGCGGCGACGGCCTGTCGAAGTTGACCAAGTGTGGAGGGACGGGAGGGCATGAAGGCATCTTACCTGAGATCCCCGTGGCCCCTGGACGTGTCGCGTGATCTGGCGACTGCCTCCTCGCACCGATCTTGCCTCGCGGCGGGGTCGGCGCTCATTCTGTGGAGGCCGCACGATGATCAGGCGCTCAGGTGCGTCTGTTGAAAGGAGAGATGGACATGTACGTCACGGAGGCGGTGCGGAAGTCGGCGGCCGATCTCGTGGCCGGGTTCAAGGCCGGCGCGGTTGGCACGTCCGGCAAGGGCGCGGTTGGCACGTCCGGCAAGAAAGACCGCTGAATCGACCACGGTTCGAGTGGGTGAACACGCGCTAAGATTCCGGGGTGCCGACGATCTACGCACACCGTGGGGGGGCTGGGCTCCGCCCCGAGAACACGATCGCGGCGTTCGACCACGGCATCGCGTGCGGCGCCGAAGGACTGGAGCTCGATGTCCATCTGTCGAGGGACGGTGTAGTCGTGATTCATCACGACCACACCCTCGAGCGGACGACGAACGGCCGTGGACCCGTCGCCCTGCTGACCGCCGCGGAGCTGGCGAGCGTCGATGCCGGCTTCCATTTTCAGCAAGACGGCGGCGCTCGTCCGTTCAGGGGACAGGGACTCTCGGTGCCGACGCTGCACGAGGTGCTCCGGCGGTACCCCGTTGTCGAGTTGATCGTCGAGCTGAAGGTAGGAGGAGAAACGCTCGCCCGGCGGGTGATCGATGAAGTGCGCGCCGCCGGGGCGGTCGATCGGGTCGCGATCGGTTCCTTCCACATCGAAGCGTTACGCGCGATTCGCCAGTATGAGCCGGCCATCGCGACCGGAGCAGCCAAGGCGGAGACGCGATGGGCGCTCTACCGTTCCTGGGTGGGATGGCCGCTCGGCGATACGCCCTATCGGGAGTTCCAGGTACCGGAACGGTCCGGTCTCACGCGGATCGTCTCCCGCCGCTTCGTGTCGGCCGCTCATCGCGCCGGCCTCGCGGTCAAGGTGTGGACGGTGAACGCCCCTCAAGACATGCGGCGTCTCGTGTCGCTTGGCGTCGATGGGTTGATTACCGATCGCCCCGACCTCGCCCGGCAGTTGATCTCGAGTGGCCGGGCCGAACCCGACCCGGCCCTACGCTCAGGCAGCTCTCGAGGTAGCCGGTAAGGGCCTCGCGGTCAACCACCAGCGGAGTGCCGCGCCCGTACCGGACCAGGTGCAGGTCACGGAAGTGTCCGAGTGTCACTGTCACATGGGGTCGGCTCATCGCCGCCATCCGAGCCAACTCGGCGTGAGTTGCGCGCAGGATGGTCTCGCGTGCGCTCGTCCGACTGTTGTTGGCACTTTTTTCGCGAGCTGCAACAGTAATCGGCCGATTCGCTCCTGGGCGCCGCGATGCGCCAGCACCTCGGTTCGCGTTTCGCAGTCGCTGACTCTCAGGCTGAAGGTGCACAGGAGCGACATCAACGCGTGGGGTGTGGCCTGCACGTACTGCAGGAAGCGGTCGTAAAGAACCTCTATGACCACCACCTCGGTGGCCGCTCGCGCGAAGGTGTTTCGCAGGCCTGCTCCTTCGGCGCACAGGCATACCTCACCGAAGGGTTGCGGAGGGTGCACCACTTGCAGCAACAGGTCGTGACCCTGGGCATCTCCGGTGAAGATCGCTACCTCTCCGCGTTCGAGGAAGTAGATGCGGTCCCCACGAAACTCGGGCTGCCAGATGTCGATGCCCTTGCGAAACGTTCGGCGACTCCCAATCGACCGGTCGTCAGGCATCTGCGAGATGCTGAGCTCTGTCAACGTCAGACAGGTGCGGTGTTCGGCGAACGGAAAGGGCTGGCTTCTCGTGTTCCCGGTCGAGCTCATGCAACGGAGTTTACTGGCGCGCGCGAAGTTGTGACGTCACCCGGCAAACATGGGCCGCAGGCGTGGCTCACATAGTTTGGTAGATCGCTGGTGCCTGCACGACGCGGGCACCGCAATCCAGCAGCTTGCTTGGCGCGTAACACGAGAAGCTGTCCATTGTCGGAAGCACCGAAGGAGCATTTATGCACAAGCTTGCCAGAGGGTCCCTGACCGCGGTCACATTAGCCGCTGCCGGGATCGCCATGTAGGCCTCGAGTCATCGCGAGGCCCCGGGAATTACGAAAACGCCAAAAGTCGACGGGACCGACTTCTATATGTTCCGCAGCTACGAAACCGGTCGAGCCGGTTACGTGACCCTGCTGGCCAACTACATGCCGTTTCAGGATCCGCAGGGCGGACCGAACTTCTACATGTTCGACGAAGCCGCGGTATATGAGATCCACGTCGACAACACCGCCGACGGCCGGGAGGACCTGACCTTCCAGTTCCGGTTCCAGAACAGGAGCAAGGACATCGCAGTCCCGGTCGGCGCCGACGGTCGTTTGGTTTCAATACCTATTATTAATATCGGCCCGATCGGCCCCGGCAGAGACGACACGCGGGACCTCAACGTGGAGGAATCCTTCACATTGTCGCTCGTTCGTGGCGCCCGTCGCTCCGGCTCGTCCGAGAGCGTCATCAACACCGCGAGCGGAAGCCCGACCTTCAAAAAGCCGGTCGACCGCATCGGCGACAAGTCCATTCGCGACAACAACCCGGCCATCTACAACACCTACGCCGACAACCACATCTACGACATCAACATTCCAGGATGTAGTGCTGGCGCGAAGGTGTTCGTGGGCCAGCGGCGGGAAGGCTTTGTAATCAACGTCGGGGAGCTCCTCGACTTGGTCAACACCAACCTTCTGGGTCCGGAGAACGGCGAAACGAACGACCTGGCTGGCAAGAACATTTCGACTCTGGCGCTCGAAGTGCCGATCTCCTGCCTGGCCGTCAACGGTCCGATTATCGGCGCGTGGACGACGGCGAGCCTGGGCGTTGGCATGACGCCTGGTGGAGCCACACCTGGCGGACCCGGCGCGGGTGTCGGACCGTGCCCACAGGGGCAGCCCTCCAGTCCGAGGCCGGCGGCCAACTGGGAGCCTGACCAGACCTGCAGCGGTTGGGTTCCGCCCGGCCACCCCAGCGCTCGGGGCGCGGCGCAAGGCGGAGGCAACAGCGGAGGCAACAGCGGTGGTAACAGCGGCGGCGGCGCGGCCGCCTGTCCTGCGGGACAGCCGGCGTCGGCCAGGCCGGCTCCGGACTGGGTCCCTGATCAGAGCTGCACGGGTTGGGTGCCACCAGGCCATCCGTCTGCACGATCCGGGAACTCTGGTAATCCCGGTGGCCCCGCGGCTGCGGGGACGCAGGTGTCGCGACTCGCGAATCCACTGGTCAACGAGGTCGTCATCGGCCTCAAGGACAAGGACGCCTTCAACGCCAGCGAACCGTCCGGTGACGCACGGTTCCTCGAGTATGTGACGCACCCGACGCTGCCCGTGATCATTCAGGCGCTCTTCGGCGTGACCCCGCCGCCGACGCCGCGCAACGACTCGTCCAGGTATTTCTCACCGGCGTGCCCGGGTTGAATCAGCCTGCTGGCGTCGCACCGTCCGAGATCATGCGTTTGAACACGCAGGTTCCCGCGGCTGCGGCTGGAGCTCAGAACCCTCTCGGTGTCATCGGCGGAGATCTCGCCGGATACCCGAATGGCCGCCGCCCGGGTGATGACGTCGTGGATATCTCGCTCCGAGTCGTGGAAGGGATTCTTCTCTCCCCGAATCCTGCCAGCTTCCCGATGTTCACCGATGGTGCGACAATTAACGCGACGATCGCGTACGATCCGCTCGGGAACGTGACCGGAGACGCGGCCTTCCGGTTGTTCCGTGACAGGTTCCCGTACCTGGACACCCCATTGTCGCCTTCGCCCAAGCCGATCCATCAGGGCCCCGCCAGGTAGGGATCGGTAAGGTGTTGCCGGGCCGCGTTGGCGGCCCGGCATTTTTTTTGTTACGACAGACATCATGTTCAACCCCTCTCCCGAGCACATCAACCACCCCCTCCGTCGTTCACGCTGCACCGTCGTCCTCGTGGGGTGGCTCCTGCTTTCCGGAGTCTCAGCCCTGGCGCACGACCTGTGGATAGAACCGTCGGCGTTCGTCGCCGACCCGACCAAGGTCATTGGCGTCAAGCTCCGCGTCGGCGTGGATTTCCTCGGCGATCCAGTCCCGAGGGACCCTGCGCTGATCGACCGCTTCATCGCAGTTGACCGTCAGGGTTCGAAGCCGATCATCGGGCGGGACGGCGAAGACCCGGCGGGGCTGCTGCGCGTCACCACCCTCGGTCTCGTCGTGGTGGGATATTCGAGCAAGCCGAGTCAGATTGTGCTGGCCGCTCAGAAATTCAACGAATATCTGGTTGAGGAAGGCCTGGAAGCGGTCGCGGCCCTTCGAACCAAGCGCAACGAGACCAACACGGAAGCGCGCGAAGCCTTTGCCCGCTGCGCCAAATCCCTGATTTCATCCGGGCCGGTGAACCCCGCGGACGGCGATCGTGCCCTGGGTTTCACCCTCGAGCTGATTGCCGAACGCAATCCCTACGCGCTGCAGCCCGGTCAATCGCTCCCGGTACGCCTCGTCTATCAGAACAAACCGCTCGGCGGCGTGCTGGTGGTGGCCGTGAACCGCCGCAATCCTTCAGCGAAGCTGTCCGCCCGTTCGGGCAAAGACGGTCGAGTCCCTTTCAGCTGGCCGAACCAGGCATGTGGCTCATCAAAGCGGTGCACATGACGGCTGCGCCAGTCGGTACGGAATCACAATGGGCGAGTTTCTGGGCGTCGCTGACATTTCAGCTGCCGGAGAAGGCCGCCCCGGCGCCGGCGCGTCCTTAACCGCCGGGCACGAACGTGCTATCTGAGAGGACGCGCGCGAGGATCTCGATCCTGATCTGCGGGCTGGCCGCCCTGCCCTGGCTCGACGCTGGAGCTTTCGCCCACGAGATCGGCACGACGCGTGTGTCAGTCACCGCGCTGAATCACTCGCGCTTCGAGCTCGACGTCGTGACCGACGCAACGTCGCTGCTCGAGAAGATGGAGACGGTCGCCGGAGAACCGCCGTCCGCCACGGACGATCCGCTGGCGTTGCGGCAACGGCTCGAGATCCTGGCGCCGATCTTCCAGCAGCGGGTGGCCATCTGGTTCGACGGTCAACCGGCACGACCCAGCCTCTCATGGAGCGTTGCTCCCTCCGGTGCAATCGGAGGCGGGCAGATCGCCACGATCCGGCTCTCCGGTGACGTTCCGCCTTCCGCGCGAAGTTTGACCTGGAAATACGCATGGACGTTTACGTCGTATGCGCTGATCGACCGTCGGAGCGCCCCTGGCGCCACGACGCAGTGGCTGGAAGGCGATCAGACCAGCGGTCCGTTACTGCTCGACGCCGGGACACCGGCCCCATCGCGCGTCCGGCTGGCCGGCCGC
>JACDBQ010000728.1 GCA_013694845.1 Acidobacteriota bacterium | reverse complement strand
GAAGAGGGACTGGTGTCAGAGAACCTGTTCAGTTCGAATTTCGCTCTGCCGACCACTTTCATGGACCCCCGCCGAGCGATGGTCGGGCTCAGGCTGAACCTCGGTCGCTGAGCGATTTCCTGTCCTGTCCGTGACGCTGGCGTAGAAGGGCGTGCACCCTTTTCTCACCGCTTCCCGCTTCTCAAGACAGGAGGAAGGGCCGCGATGACGAACAGGACACGGGCAGGAAGCGTTTTTTTGATGGTCTCCGTTGGGCTGGTCGGCTGCGAACGGCGTGGCTTGCCAACGGCACCATTAGCACCGCCGTCGGTTCAGCAACCAAGTCCTCAACCCACGGCGATTCAGCCGAGCGTAGCGACCCTGACTCCTCGCGTCGGTTCGACGCGCGGGGGTGCATGGGCAACCATCACCGGCGCTGACTTTCAACCTGGCGCCAGCGTGCGGCTCGGGGACAGCGCGGTAACTGCGCGGGTGCAGGACAGCGCAACCATCAGAATTTCGACCACGGCTCATGCGCCCGGAACCGTAGACGTTATCGTCACCAACCCAGGCGGTCTGGAGGCACGGTTGACTGGCGGCTACGCCTACGAACCGCCAGAATCCTTCGACTTCAATGGCGACTGGATAGCCCACGCCGGTCCGGAATTTGAGACGGACATGCGATTCACCATTCGGAACAACGTGCTTGTCAGCGTTTCATGCGCCACGTCTGCGCCTTTGACGTTCGCGCCTGCGCCATCCGTGCGGAATGGCGAGTTTTCATTTCTCGCGGACGACGGCCTCGCGATCTCCGGCACGTTGGTATCGCCCGTGAACGCGGTCGGCACGATCAACGTGCCCGGTTGCCCAACGTCCAGCTGGTGGGCTGATAAGAGTGGCCAGGCTGCAGGTTCTCGCTAGGGGCACACGCGGCGCTGACGGGTGTTTCATTTCGGCAGATCGATCAGGACGATGTCCGAATTCTGCCGGATACGGTCGAACACGATCTCTTTCCCATCGGGCGTGATGTCGAACGTCCGTATCCGGCCGCGATCGCTGAGGCGGGTGAGCGGGTGAGCCTTGTTCGTCGCGAAATCGAAGAGCCAGAAATCTCGTGACTGAGAGCGGGGTGCGTAGACTAGACCCTTTCCATTGGGCAAGAACCGGTGGCCGCCGCCCAGGCCGGTCCAGACGTCCGGCAAGTCGACCTGGGTACCATCCGGTCTCACGCCCAGGAGCGGGACGCGGCCGCCCACAACGGGTCCGCCATACACGATGAGGTTCCCATCCGGGGACCACACTGGATTGATCACCTGACCAGATACGAGGCGCACGACCTCACCACCATCTACCCGGATCTTGAACAACCCTGATCCCTGCACGTCGGTGCCGGCTGCCACGATCCACGTACCGTCCGGTGACCAGTCGGCGCTGCCATGGCCTCCCGAACTCTCGATGGTGATGGTCGGGGCCAGGGTTCGTGCATTGGTCCCATCCCCCGACATCATCAACAGCCGCAGTTTCTCCTGTTGCCTGACGATGATGGCCACCCGAGTTCCATCGGGCGACACGGCCGGCGGCTCTAACACCGAATCGTTGGTCGCTTTCCAGACTTCGGACAGATGCCCGTCTTGGACACGCCAGAGGCTGTCGCCCGCACCCTGCCCGGACAAGTAAAACAGCGACTTCCCACCGAACCGTGGTGAGAGCGCCCGTTCGCTCGGCAGCGCATACGGTTGGACGTCGCGATCCTCGGCTTGTCGATCGAGGAGCGGCACACGCCACAGGCTGGCTGTGGAGTTTGACACGGTGGTCACCACGCGCCGGCCGTCGCGACTCGCTGACACCGAGGAGTAGTGCTCCAGGCCTGAGGTCACCCGTCGTGTCACTTTCGTCTCGACGTCAAGGGTCCACAACCACGGTCCCGACCCGTCGTCGGCGCGTCCGCTGTAGAGCAGCGTACGCTGGTCGAGTGGCGCGAGATGATTCGCCGCTGCCCGTAACGCGGTCAGCTGCTCCGGCGTGCCCCCCGATGGCCGAACGCGCCACACGTTCATCTCTTCGGTCGGTTTCAGCCCGTGCGCGAAGTAGATCCACTGGCCATCCGGTGACCAGACCGGATTGTGGTTGTGCTGGAGGCTGGCAAAAAAGCCTTCTGTGTCGACGACGATCGGTCGCGCGTCTGCGCTTGTGCGATCCGCGAGAGACAAAGGATCGCCGGGACCGTTCGTGAAGTACACGAGGCGGGTGTCGTCGGGAGACCAGGACGCTGCGGCGGCGCCCTGGCCCAGAAAGGCGCGTCGCGTGCCTCCGGTCAGAGGGATGAGCCACTTTGGCCCACTCGAATCCCCGCCTTCCGCGAACCAGATGTCCGCGCCGTCGCCGGAGAAGCCGAAGGTCCGCACGACGCCAGGGAGGCTCAGCGTCGGGAGGTCTTGCGTGAGGTTGAAGAAGCGCCCGGTGCCCACCTGGCTGACCCACAGATCGATCTCTCCGCCGGCGTCCGCTTTGAACGCCACGAACTTCCCATCCGGCGAGATTTCCGCGCCCGCTTCTATCCCCTCCCAATTGGTGAAGTACGAGAACCGCCCGTTGGCCAGCGGCGGCGCCTGGACGATCGGCTGCCGCCGGGCCTCCCACACGCCAATACCGGCGATGACGGCGGCAAGCGCGGCGACCACGGCCCACGGGAGAGATGTCTTCCAGGCGCGTACCGCCGGCACAGCCGGCACCTCGGCGGCGCCTGGCACTACTTCGTTGATCGCATCAATCTCGATCCTGACGTCGCCAACGTCTCGCAAACGCTGCTTCGAATCTTTGGCCAGGCAGCGGAGCAGAAGTCGTCTGATGGGGACAGGAGTTGCGGAAGGAAGCGCCGGCCAGTCAGGCTCGCGTTCCAAGATTCTCGCGATTGTGTCCGAGGCGGTCTCACCGGCAAACGCGGCGCGCCCGGTCAACATCTCGAAGAAGACACAGCCGAATGCCCAGATGTCAGCGCGTTTGTCGACGTGGTGACCCCGGGCTTGCTCGGGACTCATATACGCGGCGGTGCCGAAGACCGCACCGGCCCGCGAGTTGCTCGCATCGAAGCCCACGCTGTCGGGG
>JACDBQ010000722.1 GCA_013694845.1 Acidobacteriota bacterium | reverse complement strand
AGGGGGCCGCCACACCAGAGAATGACCTCGCCGGGGTATTTGCGAATCGTTTCGATCATGAAGTTGACGGCGTGTTGCGGTGTCGCCTTGATGGTTGGACTGCCGGGCGGGAGCACCGGCACCTCGTCGGGGCTGTGGTACCTGGCCGGATTCCAGGCTCCCTTGTAGCCGAACACTCCGTAGGTTGCTTCCCACAACGCGGTCTCTTCGCGCGAGTTGATCAGCGGAAACTTCGCGCCCTGGGCGACGGGAACGTGACCGTAACCGGTCAGCTCCAGCATGCGGAGCGTCCACGCCGTGCTGGCCTTCACCTGGCCGTCCCCGGCGACGATACTGATGCCCACCACATCGAGGCCGGGCGCCTGCAGCAGCATCATCAGGGACTGATTGTCGGTGCCGGTCGCGCCACCGATGTCCTGGTCGATGAACATTTTCTTGCGCGGGGCTGTCTGTGCGTCGACACGAGGCGATTCCACCGCCATGAGGCTCATGAGAATCGCCATCGTCCACTTCGTATAACCGCGAATCGTCATGGTCACGAACCCTCCCGAAAGGCGTCTGAATCTGGCGACTGGTTTCCGGATCTGGCCGATGAGTCGAGTGCTCGAGCAGGCTGGACGAGTGGGCGGGACTCACGACCGCGGCTCACGCCCGAAAGACTGTGTCTGCACTGTGAACGAAGGGGGGGACGGACCCCTCGCGTTCGAATCAGTACACGTATTTCAATGCAAACTGCACTTGCCGTGAGGATTTCACCGTCGACTGGATGACGCCGAATGTAGGCGAGCCGACGATGGTGCCGGGCGTCTGGAACTGCGCGTGATTGAAGAGATTGAAGATCTCGGCGCGGAACTGCAGACGCCTCACAAACTTCTTCGACAACGACAGGTCAGCGTTCCACCTTCCTGGTCCGAACAGCGTCGTGCGCGCGGCGTTGCCCAGTACGCCCGGGGCCGGTGCAACGAAACAGCTGGTGTCGAACCACTTCGCGATCGTCGGGTCATCCAGCCGTCCATCGCAAATCCGGTTGGGCCGGTTGCCGAAGCCCGTGCCCGACAGGTTGGTCGACATGCTCATGCCCAGCGGATATCCGCTCTGCGCGACGAAGATCGTGTTGATCTGCCACCCTCCGAGAATCGCCTCCGGCAGGCCCTTCAGATCCCGGAGGTAACGCTGGCCGTTCCCAACCGGCACTTCGTACAGGGCACTGACCGAGAAATTGTGCCGCAGGTCGGTGTTCGACGATCCCCTGTCCACATCATCATCGGTGACCACCGGGAAGTAGACGATGCCGGGGTCGCCGCCGAAACCAGAGACGCCATTGGTGAGCGCCTGGGCGTAGGTGTAAGACCCAAGCAGGAAGAACCCGTTGGACGCCCGGCGCTCGACCCTCAGCTGCAAGGAGTTGTATTCCATCCAGCCGCGGCTCAGGGCGGCGATGACCGCCTGCAATTGCGGATACGGGCGCCGCGCCGCCGCATTGAAGCCCGGCCCGGGAGGCGCCGTGTTCAGGTCGCGGCTCTTGTCGAACAGACGGTCCGCATAACTGCCGGCATAGGCCACACTCATGACTGTGCTGGAAGGCAGCTTCCGCTCGACGTTCAAGCTCCACTGCTGGATTCGGCCCTGTTTGATGTTGGGGTCAATCGTGGTCCACGTCCCCCGGTAGTTGGCGGGATCCACCGGCTGACTGTTATCGGGGAAGCCAGTGGCAAGAGTCCGAACCGGCGTGATGTTGTCGCTAGTGAACGAATAGGCATTGGCAAACGGTGGGTTCTGGTAGGGGCCCGTCGCGCCGCCGATCGCCGACACGTCATGGTAGAGCCCGTAACCACCGCGGATGACCATGTTGGTGCTCTCGCGGGGGCTCCATGCGAATCCGATACGTGGCTGGATGTTGCTGTAGTCGGTCTTGACCCCGATCGTGCCGCCGACAAATGTCTCGCCGGTGTAAAAATCGAAATTGCTGAAGCGATCCTTGTTCTCCGACTGGGGAGTCGTCACCATATAGGCGAGGCCGAGGTTCAAGGTGAGGCTGTTGTTCACCGTCCAGGTATCGTCGATGAAGCCGCGGTATTCCCGCCAGCGCCGCCCCTTGACTGATCCCTGGAGCTGGTCGTTGCGCCCGCCAGTGCTTGGCAGGCCGAGCAACAGGCT
Organism: Acidobacteriota bacterium; assembly: GCA_013694845.1. Lineage (GTDB taxonomy): Bacteria > Acidobacteriota > Vicinamibacteria > Vicinamibacterales > 2-12-FULL-66-21 > JACDCA01. The sequence goes on along the minus strand of JACDBQ010000722.1, from coordinate 692 downwards.
CGCAATCGAGTTGCCGGTACTGGCATTCAATCCGCCGGCGGCGGTAAAGGCGGCCGTGAACAGGCGCGTGTAGCCGAATTGTCCTGCGAGCGCCGTGTCGCCGAGCAGGTTCAGCTGCATGAATCGCACAGCCGCGCCGCCGGTCAGCGAATGCGATCCCTTCACCTTCGTCAACGTGTCGCTGTAGTGGAACACATTGGTGCCTCCCTGGAACGGAGAGAAGCCACGATCTCCAATACCCACGAAGTTCTGAAACGTCATGCGCGTCAAGGACGACGTTTCATCCGTGCCCAGGTTGGCGCCGGGGATGCCAAACTCGCTCGACTTGTTCGAGAGATAGCCGAAGGACGTGATGTAGTTGAAGACCCGGTTGTAACCTGCAGAGGCCTGGTTGATCAGGTTGTTCTTGAAGATGTGGGTCTGCGACAGCGCGACGTTGTACGCCCGGGTCTTGAACGTCTGGTTGCTGGCGAACCCACCGGTGGCGCCGAAGTCGGGCAAGCCGGTCGGCAAGTATTGCTTGGCGCGCTCGAAGCTGAAGCGCCCGAAGAGCCGATCGTTGTTGCTGATGTTGTGGTCGATGCGAGCGTCGCCCTGGTAGTCATCCAGGGTCTTGACCGGATTCGCCAGATAGTTCCCCGCCAGCCGGTCACTGAACGTCGGCAGCGGCAGCAGGTCGAGAAGCTTCTTGC
>JACDBQ010000696.1 GCA_013694845.1 Acidobacteriota bacterium | reverse complement strand
ATCGTCGGAACGATGCCGTGGGACAAACCTCCCTTCAGGGCGGAGCGCCATGCGAAGCAGGGCCCTCGCGCTACGGACGTAGACAAGCTGTATGGCTCGTGCGCTCCCTCCGGTCAGAAGCGATCAGCTCATGGGTAGTTCGATGGCCTGCAGTAATGGGTACCAGCGCTCGACGGGACCGAGCGGCCGGACACACCACCCTCCTCACCAACTGAAGAAGGACGGTGCGGAGATCGAGCTGCGGGTCTGGCCAGAACGACGGAGAGCCGACGAAAAGGGGCGTCACACAGGGAGTTCTTAGCGGGCGCGGACCGTCCGCACCAGCTCTGAGACTCCGACAAGTCATTTCAGCATCAACAAGAGAAGACGTTACGACGGTTCGATCGAATGATTTTCCGCTGAACGCCACGCCTTCCGGGAAGAACAGCCGCTGAAGTCTCTGCCGCTGCTCCAACGACGCTTGTATCCACAGGTCCGACGCACGCGGTAGCACCCGCTCCGCGAAGTTCAGGACGCCCTCGACATCGAACTCCTCGACCTTCGAGCCGTGGCGATCGATCTCGCCCGTGAGTGCGGTCGATACACTTGTTTCGAGAGCCAAAGCAAAGCTTCGAAAGGCTTCAGGCCTTCAAGAAGATAAAGGGAAGGACGCTCACAAGACCGCGGGCCCGTGAACCGGCAGGGAAGAGCGCCACGACTGCTTGACTAGGAAGAGACTGAGACAGACGATGGCACAACGAAGTCGAACCCCCTGACGATGATGCCGTCAGGGGCGGAGATGACATCGACGAGATTATGAGCCGTGCGATCCGAATCCTGAGCGCATTGGCTGCCCGCCGCGCGACACGCTGATTGGACTTGCGCATCGGGCGCAGCCTCTTGGTGATCCGGCCTATGAGCACCTGGTGAAGTGCTCGTCCTGCTACCGTCAGTTCAGAGCGCTGCAGAAAGAGCGGTCGGCGCGGCTTGTTGTGGGGGCGACTAGCGCGTGGCCTCGATGGACGGCTGGTGCTGCGATCGTAGTGCGAATTCGCGATTTCGTGACAACTATCCGGACAACGCTGGATCTGCGCGGCGTGCCGCCTGGCACGTATCAGCTCGCGGTCCGCCGTGATGGGGATGAAAGGTTGTCCGTGGACGTCATTAACATGACTTCTGAAACGTGGTACTAGTCTAGTCGATGTGCGCGGAGCAAAAGCTCCGTCCTGGTAGAAAGGGCGGCCGGCAGCCGTTCGGATCGATAGGGGGCTACCGTGCATCGGGCGACACTGGCAGCGATTCGTTGGGTTCTGCTGTCTGTCGCGGGGCTCCTTTGCTGCCCGGCCTTGGCCGCCCGCCAGTCGATCGAGCTGACGGTGAGCGCGTCGCCGGGCCTCGAGAACATGGCCGCCCCGGTCAGGGAAATCGAGCCTGCGTTGCTCGCCGCATCGCTGTCCCGGGCCGGCCTCGCACTGCCGTCCAGAGTAGAGATCGCCCTCATCGGCAGCGGCGATCCCAGAGCGCGCGGCGTGCCTGACTGGGTCGTAGCCCGCGCGTTCGGCACCGACACGATCGTCATCTATGCCCAGCGGGTTCCCAGCTACCCGTACGACTCGTTCGAGTCAGTGGTGCGTCACGAGATCGTGCACCTCGCGCTCAACGCGCGTGCCGGTGGACGTCCCCTTCCGCGGTGGTTCCACGAAGGGGTCGCGGTGTCGGTCGAATCGGCATGGGGCCTCGGCAGCCAAGCACGTCTTCTTCTGGCCTCTGCGCGCGACCCGGGTTTGGACGACGTGGCGATGTTGTTCGCTGCGGACGCCGCCCCCGAGACCACCACGGCGTACCTGCTCTCGGCCGCACTCATCGAGGACGTCCGGCGGCGGCATGGTCTCGTCATTCCGGGCGCGATCGCCGGCCGCGTCGCACAAGGCGCCGCCTTCGAGGTGGCGTTCCGGGTCGAGACCGGCGAGTCCCTGGACCAGGCTGCGGCGCATGCCTGGCGGGTCTATCGCGGTCTCCGGTGGCTGCCAATCGCTACCGGCGGCGCCGGGCTGTGGGGCTGGATCCTCGTCCTCGCCGTTATCGCTTTCGCCGTACGCCTGCGGCGCAGACGTCAGAAGCGATGGGACGATGACGAAGAGGGTGGCCCGGTCGAATCAGGACGTTAAGCGTGAGCTCGGTCAGCGCGAGAACCGTTCAAATGCCGGCCGCGCAGCGCAGGGCGTGGCTGAATTTGACAAACGTCCGGGCCGGGAGCACCATCTCGCGCAGCTCGAAAGGAGAACGGATATGAAGACTTCACGAGTCATGCTGGCGTTCCTGACCATGGCCTTCGTCATCACGGCCGCAACCGGCGCCCGGTCGCAGACGCCAAAGGGACTGGAGGGCACCTGGAGGCTCAACGTCTTGAAATCGAAGTTCAGCCCGGGCCCGGCCCCGAAGAGCATGACGGTGGCCTACTCGGCGGTCGGAACCACCGGAATGAAGATCGTTGTCGATCTCGTCCCCGCTGACGGAGCCGCGCAGCACTGGGAAGTGACCGCGCACTACGATGGCAAGGACCATCCCGTCGTCGGCAATCCGAACGCTGACATGATCACCATGAAGCGCATCGACGATCGCATTGGCGAGAGCACGTTCAAGAAGGACGGGAAGGTGACCTCGACGAACCGCCGGACGTTGTCCGCGGATGGCAAGACCCTGACCATTACCAGCTCGGGGACGACGGCTGATGGCAAGCCGCGCAAGGACGTACAGGTGTTCGAGAAGTAGCATGATCGCGAGTGGCGTCCGATTCGTCTGACGCCACTCGAGTCCTCCTCGTGCGGATCGGAACCGCGCCATCCCCGAGCGCTAGACGGTCGGGCCGGCGCCCCATCAAACCTTCCATCGCTCGCCGTGTGACAATTGCCCACAGACATGGATGATAACTGCCCCAGCAGGTACGGCCCGAGCGCGAGTATCCGTCTGTCGGCCACTCTACTTTTGATTTGCCTGCTGGTATCGGCAGTTAATGCGTCTTCAGGATCACAGCCGGCCTTGCTGTCGGAGTCCGAGGTGACCACGACCACCGGAAGCAAAGGCGTAATGGTGCGCCCGATCGGCGACGGGCCTTTTCCAGCCGTACTTCATTTGCACGGCTCAGGCGACACGGCCGCAGCCAATGTGGAGGCGCTTCGCATTTTTGCTCGCGCCGGTTACGTGGCTCTGGACGTCGACTATCGCGGGGTCGGATCCGGCTCCATCGATATCCAGGACATCTACAAGTCGCTCGAGTTTCTGAACGCCTCGCGGCACGTCCGTCAGGGGGCAATCGGACTCAATGGATTTTCGCTCGGCGGCCGGCTGGCGCTTCGGATTGCCACACAGCGACGGGTGCTCGCCGTATCGGCCATCGCCGCGCGGACAACGTCGGGCAGCACTCCGACCGTTCTTGCGCAGGCGGAGCGCCTGACCGTTCCCATTTTGCTGCAGCACGGCACAGAGGATTCGGTCGTGCCGTATGGGGATGCGGTGGTGCTCGAGAAGAAGCTGCGCGCGCTCGGCCGGCCCGTGGAGCTCATCTCGTACCCCGGCGTGGATCACGGCAACCTCCCCTGGCCGCAGGTCTACGCCAGAGTGCTGGAATTCTTCCGTACAACCCTTCGTTGACGCCGTAACGTTGGGACGGCCGTTCGTCCCAGCGTTGCGCCGTTCTGACCGAAGTGCCATTCGAAGAATCGAATCAGGAGCGTGATGATCGGCGCTGTGCTTCTCTGCTCGGTGATCGCGGCACAAGCAGCGGTCGGCCCGGCGCAGCCGCGGGATTTCGCGTCCGCGCGCACCGCGGCTGCCGCGCTCCCGCAACTGCGCAGCCTGCTCGTCAGCCATCGAGGCCGTCTCGCGCTCGAGCACTACGCGCCGAAACATTCCGCGACCCGCCTCGCGAACATCAAGTCGGCGTCAAAGAGCGTCATC
>JACDBQ010000689.1 GCA_013694845.1 Acidobacteriota bacterium | reverse complement strand
GGACCTACTCCGGAGGGGCCGGCGGGTGCCCGGCGGGGACGCATTACATGGGGATACGGCCGAACGGAGATGTCACCCCTTGCCCCTACCTCCCGGTCTTCGCGGGGACTCTTCGCAGCTCGAGTCTTGCGGACCTCTGGACGTCCTCGGAGTTGTTCGCCGACATTCGCCGCCGCACCTCGCTCGGCGGGCGATGCGGGGCGTGCGAGATGAACGGCCACTGTGGGGGCTGCCGCGCCCGGGCCTACGGGATGACCGGCGATCTGATGGCCGAAGACCCCCTCTGCACCCACACTCCCGGCACGTTCGCCGGGTCCCCCCTTCTCGCCATCCGCGGCCCTGCGTCCGTCGCGGCGGCGCAGGGGGCTCCCGCGATCCAGTACGGCCCCGAATCGCCGACCACGATCGCGTGGGACGATGCGGCCGCCGCGCGCATGAAGAAGATCCCCGCGTTCGTCCGGGGCATGGTCGTCACGGCCGTCGAGGAGTCCTGCCGCAAGAGCGGCCTCGACCGCGTGACCGTCGAAGAGCTCGACCGGATCCGCTCGAGGATGCCGACCCCGAAGATCTTCGGTTAGCTACCTGAAGGGGTCCGGTTCGGATTGCTCCTTGAGAGCTTCTCCTCCATCCTCTGCGGCGCGTGCTCGGCGTGTCGCGCTCGCCAAGAAACACGGACCCGCCGTGGTGGAGGAGGCCGCGAAGGCGGCGCTCGACCTCGGCGTCCCCACGTATCGCTTTCTGCGGCGGTATCTCGAACGCCGCCCGGCCGTCCCGCTCACGCTCCCTCAGGTCGATCCGCTCATCCGTCAACTCACGCTCTATCGCGATCTCATTGATCGCACCACAGGAGATCCGACATGAACCTCGTCGAACTCGATCACGCGCTCCGGAAGCTGCGTCTGTCCGGTATGGCCGCGGTCCTCGAAACCCGCCTGCGCCAAGCGCAGAGCGAGAAACTCGCCCCCATCGATCTCGTCTCGACCCTCGTCGCCGACGAACTCGTGCGGCGACAAGACCGGCTCTTTGAACGCCGGCACAAACAGGCCCGCTTCCGGGATCCCGACCGCTCCCTCGACAGCTTTGATTTTGATTTCAACAAGAAAATGAACCGGGCGCTGATCCACGACCTCGCAACGGCCCGTTTCGTCGGGCAGCGCGAAGACGCGCTCTTCTTGGGCCCACCCGGCACAGGGAAGAGCCCTCTCGCGCAGGCCATCGGCCGCGCCGCGATTCAGCAGGGTTACTGCGTCGTCTATCGCGAGGCCCACACGCTCATGGAAGAGATCGCCGAGGCCACGCTCGCGGGGACACGCAAGACACATCTCGCCGAGCTCGCCGCCGTGCCGCTCCTCATCATTGATGACCTGGGATGCGGAAGCTCCCGCACACCGCGGCCGAAGATCTGCTGGAAGTCATCATGCGCCGCTAAGAACGCACGGCTACGCTCCTCACGTCCCATCGTCCCGTCGACGACTGGGGCAAGCTGCTCGGCGACACCGCCGCCGTGACCACCCTCCTCGATCGCGTGTTCCATCATGCGCATGTCCTCAAGTGCGGACCCCGCAGCTGGCGCACCAAACTCCACACCGACTTGCGTCCCGAGGAGGGCGTGAAATAGAACTCACCAGTCTCGGAACGCGACCGTGTGGTGGCCGGATTTGAAGTGTCGATCGATGGCCGGTTTTGAGGTGTCCACCGAGGTCATCGTCATCGCTTGAAGAGCATTCTAGCCCTGCGAGCTGGACTGGCTCTGAATGGCAGGGCGTCATGAATCACACGGTAATTCACGTTATCGGCGAGACGGAGACCTGCTTGACCGTGAACCGTCCGGTCTGCAGAACACGATGCTTGACATGTCAATTCATCAATGTAATATATCAATCAAAACTGGCAAGGAAGCCGCCGGGAGGTATTGATGAGCGTCATAGTTCGCAGCTGTCATGCACTGCTACACGGCATCTTTCTGCTGTCGCTGACGATCACGCCGGCTCTCGCCCAGACCACGAGCGGCATCATTGACGGGACGATTCTCGATCCGAATCGCCAACCGATTCCCGGCGTCCAGGTGGTCGCCAACAGCCCCATCCTCATTCAGCGCGACCTGACCGTCTACTCGAACGCTGAGGGCTACTATCGGCTCGCCTCCCTGCCCCCCGGCACCTACACCGTCAAATACCGACTCCAGGGGTTTCAGACCATGGAGCGGGGCAATCTTGTCGTGTCCACCGGCCAGACGACCAGCGTCAATGCGGAGCTGACACTGGCCACATTCAAGGAATCCGTCACGGTGACGGGGGCTTCGCCGACGATTGATCCGACGAGCGCAACGCTCGGCTTCAATTACACGCCGCAGCTGCTCGAGAATGTGCCGACGACGCGGCAGTTCCATAACATCGTCACGACGATTCCGGGTGTCGAGACCGCAAACGTCTACGGGACCTCTCCCGGCAACCTCGAAAACGAGAGTGTCCTGGGCGCGGGCCCATTCGGCAACCGTTACGCGATGGATGGCGGCAACGTCACAACCGGCGGCCTCAGCGCGAACCAGGCCAACCTGTTCTCCGCCGATATCATCCAGGAGATGCAGGTGCTCCGCGGCGCCAAGCCGGCTGAGATCGGCTTCGCGCAAGGCGGTTTCTTCAGCATCGTCACCAAGTCTGGCGGCAACAAGTTCTCGGGTGAGGCCAGCGCCTACTTCCAAGGCAAGGGCCTCGAGAGCGAGAACATCGACGATCGACTGCGCCAGGCTGGCGTCACGCGCGCCAATCAGCTCGTCGACGATCGCGATCTGAGCTTCAGCGCCGGCGGCCGGATTATTCGGGACCGGCTCTGGTGGTACGGCTCGGCTCGGCGCCAGG
>JACDBQ010000664.1 GCA_013694845.1 Acidobacteriota bacterium | reverse complement strand
TCTCGAGCCATCGTTCGCAGGTCCTTCCCGGCATCGCTGAGCGTCGTGACGGTCGCCAATAAGGCTGATGTGGGCATCTCGCGCCGGCCTCCGTTCCCGCCCTTGCCGCGGTAGGTGTACCAAGCGGTCTCGCCCTCGATGACGATGTCACCCGCGCGCATCCCCATCACCTCGGCTCGTCGGCGACCGGTGAGCACGAGGACGAGCACGATGGCCCGATCCCGCCGGCCCTTGACGGAGCCCGGGATGACCGCCAGGAGTGCCCGCACCTCCTCCGCGGTGTAACCCCGCGCGAGTGCCGGTAGCGTCCGCGGCCGGTCGAGCCCGTCGCACGGATTCGCGCCGGCGAGACCCATCCGGATCAGGAAGCGGAAGAACGACGAGAGACAGGCCGTCCGGGCGGCGATCGTCGCCGCCGAGGGTGGCCGACCGGACGCCCCGGTGCCGTGCGCGAAGGCAAGCGCGTCGGCTGGAGTCACCCCTCGGAGGGACGGTCCGAGCGTGCCGAAGAAGGCCCGGAGCATCCGACCGTACGAGTCGACGGTGCGCGGGGACCCGGAGCGGTTGCCCTTCTCGACCAAGAACGCGTCGAGCACCTGCTCACTCGCGAGCGGCTCGGAGCCGGCAGGAAAGGAGCGCGCGAGAAGACTGTCCATGGCTGCCTCGTCTGCGGTGATGGAGGGCATTCATCACTCAGGGGACGGGAGAAAGCAACACCATGCGTCGATAGTGTTCGGATTCGACGCCGCTGCGGCTCGCTTGCAGGCCCGTCAGCTCGAGCGGAGCTGGCGAGTCCTTTTTGTGGTTCTCGCCACACCACCAGCTACGGGCTCGGAGCGCAGGGACGTCTCGCCAGCGACGTACCGCTCCAGGATGGAGGGTGACCGGTCCCACCGTACGGCGGTCTCATCTCGGAGCTGCGCAACGACCAGCTGTTCCCAGCAGATGGCGGACTTAGACTGCCTGCGTGGCCAGCTTCGCCGACGGCAAGATCGAGGCCTACGTCGGGCCTCCCGAACTCGGTGGCGCAGACGATCTCGAGCGAGTCATCGTCGACTTCATCGCTGGCGCGAAGAGCACGCTCGACATCGCCGTCCAGGAGATCGACTCCCGGGCCATCGCTCAGGCCATCCTCGATGCCCGCTGGCGCGGTGTCCGGATCAGGATCTTCCTGGAAGAGGACTACATCCGCAGCGACCTCGTCGGGACGCCACCCAAGCCGCCGACGCCCAGGCCCGGTGAGACACCCGAGCAAGCCCTGAGCCGGGTCCAGTGGCTGAAGGACGAGACCGACCTGGCCATCAATCGGCAGATCCTGGCCGCCCTACTCCGCTCGGATATCGAGGTCAAGGGCGACTACAACCCCAAGATCTTCCATCCACGTCGTTCCTCGAACGACATGCGGTGCACGGTTCGGATCCCGACATGGAGATGCTCTGAGTTAGCACGAAGAAAGGCGTCCGTGGCGTTGACAAATGCACCGAATGGGCGCATACACCTGGGTACGGAAACGTACTCGTTTGCAGGAGTGGGACGATGAGCGAACAGGAACCTCCGTTCTCGGATCTGATCGGATTCGAGGACCCGTTCGACGTGGTGAACGAGGCCCGTCTCGAGGGCGGGGAACTGATCCGCCACACGGTCCTCGAGCTGCCGAAAGACGCCTTCGGAACGCTCGAGGCGACGGGCAAGGAGGCTGAGCCGGAGCCGGAGCCGGAGATCCCGAAGCCCACGGATCCGGGGCCGAAGATCCACCCGCTCCTGGCCCGCTGGCTGAAGGAGCGGCCGTCCGAGGAGATCGCACGGATCCTGGTCACATTCCGAGATGAGCTGGCGATCCCGCGCTTCCCCGAGCCCGACCTTGACCAGCCCCGCGACTGCTGCGACAACGAGCGGCAGCTCGAGCGGGCCGACCGGCTCGTCGAGGCCATTCGGCGCGAGCGGGCGGCCGACTACGAGAAGATCGCCAGTCGGCTGAAGGACGTCGGCGGCGAGGTCCAGGAAACCTTCTGGCTGATTCGTGGCGTCCTGGCCTCGCTGCCGCTGGGCGCTTTGGAGGAGTTCGCCCGGGACGAGGAGGTCCTCTTCCTTCAGCCCGAGGAGAGCGAGGACGAGCCGCCGCAGGACGACGTCGCGGACGCCCGGGCGCAGATCGTGTCGGATCCCTACTTTGCCCTCGGCCTGACGACCGGCTGGATCGGCCTCCTCGACACCGGCCTCCGCCGGACCCATGTCCTGTTCAATCAGCCGTCGCACATCGACTTCATGCGCGACTGCGTGAACGGGGGCGCTGACTGCAACACCGGCACGAACCTGAACCCGAACGACGACTGCTGGAACCACGGGACGTCGAGCGCGGCGATCATCACGGCGAACGCCCGCCAGGGGAACGCCTTCCGCGGTGTCACGGGAATCACCCTTGACAGCTGGAAGGTCTACCCGACGTCGACGAACGCGGCCGGCGCCTGCAATGGCTTCCTCAACTCGGCGGCCGCGGTGCGCGGCTTCGAGAACGCGGTACGCGTCCTCGACCGGGTGATCGTGGCCGAGATGCAGGGGAGCGGCAATGACCGCGACGCGATATCGGTCGCCGCCGACAACGCGTTCGACGCCGGCGCAGTCGTCATCGCCGCCAACGGCAACGGCGGGCCGGCCGCGAGCACGGTCAACGTACCAGCGATCGCCCACAAGGTAATCGGCGTCGGCAATTTCACCGTCGTGTCGGGGAACCAGGTCAACAGCCAGAGCCGGGGTCCGGCGCCTGACGGTCGCTTCAAGCCGGACATCCAGGCGCCGACGGATACCGAGACGGCGAGTAATGCGAGTGACACCGCCCGAAGGAACTTCGGCGGCACGAGCGGTGCCACGCCCTATGCAGCCGGTGCAGCGGCGTTGCTGCGGAACTGGCTGCGTGGGCCGTCGGGGTCGATCGATCCCGGCCAGGTCTACGCGCAGCTGATCCTGTCGGGGCAGCGTCCCTACCCGTTCGACAACACGGAGGGCGCAGGCCCGATCCAGCTGCCGACGAACGGCTGGGCGTGGTGGGGCAAGGTGTCGGTGTCCGACGCACAGCGCGTGGACATCCCGATCCCGATCTGGAGCGAGACGGCGAATACGTTCGACGCCGCGCTATGGTGGCCCGAGGGCGGCTTCCGGATTTTCGGCTTCGAGGTCGACTTCCACAGCGACATCGACCTGAGCCTGATCGACCCGACAGGAGCGACGCGGGCATCGAGCATCTCAATCAGCAGCGTCTTCGAGCGGTGTCGCGTCCGCGGCCGGGTCGCTGCCGGGACCTGGACGCTGCGGATCCACGGCTACCGTGTCCCGCTGTTCCGGCCCACCGTCTACTGGGCGGCACACGTCCGGCTCTGATGCCCACCGCGCCCGGCTGGTACGCGGAGCGAGAGGAGCCCGAAGAGACGATGCTCGGGCTCCTGCGGAGCCGCGAGACGGGCGCGAGCCCGATGGGCCGGACCCGCCTGCTCTTCGAGCTCGTGTTGCCCGACGGGAGCGCCTTGCCGATCTACGGGCCCGACCCCGAGGCCGCGCTGAGCGGACTCGTCGGCCGCGAGGTCCGAGTCACGGGTCGCGTCGTCGACTTGAGCAGCGAAGGGTTCGGACAAGAGCTTTGGGTACCGAATGGTGCTGCGACCCGCCTCCCTGGCGAGGACGCCTAGTCTGAGCGTCCCCGAGATGTGGCGACAGTCGAGTAGCGCGACCGCGCCACGGCCCACACCGACCGTGGCCATCGACGCCGCCCGGCGACAAGGTGGGGCGGCCGCCCAAGAACGGCCGCCCCGGCGTTAGCCGAGAGATGTCAACGGCGGCCGCTGATCAGTCGCCGTCGGAACAGAGGCAGCACCAGA
>JACDBQ010000654.1 GCA_013694845.1 Acidobacteriota bacterium | reverse complement strand
AGGCGCTTGCCTTCGCCGACAATCCGGCGAAGAGCGACGCGCCCGATATGCGCCTCGTCAGTCCTGCGATGGCGCAGGAATGGCCCGAGGCCGCAAAACGTTACGGCGATTTGTCCGGGGAGGAGTTTGCGCTCGCGAAGGGGTCAGTCAAGGGGATGAGCGCGTTTATCGGGGCCGCTCATCGGCGCGGCGTCCGCATTCTGACCGGCACCGATACTCCTGTGCCCTACGTGGTACCCGGCGCGAGCCTGCTGCGCGAGCTGGAGCTCCTCGTCCAGGCGGGTCTGTCGCCAATCGAAGCCGTGCGGTCATCAACGGGGCTGGCGGCGGCGGCGCTCAGAAACAGAGAGCGCGGTCTCATCGCCCCAGGGCAGGCCGCCGATCTCGTAATTGTGCGCGGCAACGTGGCGGCAGATATCCGTGCGATCCGCGGCATCGAACGGGTGATGATCGGCGGCGAACTGCTCGAGCGCGACCGCCTCCTGGCAGACGCCGCGCGCCTCGCCGACGCGGACCTGCCGGCGAAGACGCCGCCTCGATCGAGCCACGACGACGCAAAGCAGGCCCCCTTGCCGCTCAGCCCGGTGGGCCAGAGCAGTCCCGGCAAGCCCGGTGCGCAGGTGGCACGTCCACTACCGCACACGCCGGTACGTCAAGGTACCCATCTGCTGCTCGACCTCGAGCGCCGCCGGCCACCCGTCGGCATCGATCTGCAGGGTACCGCGGAACGACGCGTTGCTCCGACGGGTTTCCAGTCGGTACACGCGGATCGGCACTGAACGGCCCGCGACGTCCGCTACGGCATCGGGCGCCCGCTCGACTTCCACGGTCGCTTCGAGCAGGGCTACGGTAGGATCGAGCTCCACGTCGTCGCGACGCAGCGTTACGCGCTCACCGACCGCGAGCCCTTTCACACGATCGGCCAGAAGACTGTGCGTTGCGAGCATCGGAGAGCCGATGATGCCGGAGGGCAAGCGAGGATCTCCCTGGCGCATGTCGAGGGACGCCTGGCCATCGGGCCACTTCCTGCTCACCGCCAGGGTTTCCGCGCGTCCCGACGCATCGAGGACCAGCCGCAGTGAAACAGTGGCCTCGTTGAGCGGTTCTGATACGGACTGGGCCGCGAGCAGTCTACGGCCGTCGGCAAGCCTCCGGACGACGAGGCGCTCGGTGCTGTCCGGGATGCCCCCGAACGTCACGTCGTACTCGGCGTTGAGCTCCGCCGAGCCCTCCCGCGGAAGCGCCGGCATGTCAGAGAAGCTCGCCGTGCGTCGTGAGTAGGAGTCTGCCAGTTCGTCCAACATCCGGTGGAGTGCGGCCGCCGGCAACCACTTCCCTCGAATCATGACGCCGGATGGACGGCCGACGTGCGCCACATCGTCCAGAGGGTTACCGTCCAGCATCAGGAGGTCGGCGCGTCGTCCGGGTTCGACCGTGCCGAACTCCTTGAGGCCACCCAGGAACTCGGCTGCGTCGCGCGTCCCGGCGCGAATCGCTTCGTAGGGGGTGAGGCCGGCAGCTATGAGATTGCGCAGCTCCTCGTGAATCGACGAGCCTGGGGCCACAAAGGGATTGGGCGTATCTGTCCCGAGTAGAATCCGCGCGCCGGCCCGATGCATCGCCGACACGAGCGAGGTGCGAAGGCCGTCGCCGCGCCGCTGCAACTCCCAGTCGCGCGGCGTTCGATCGCGCATGCGAAAGTCTTTCGTGGGATCCCATCCGGCGCGGATGCGCGGCGGCACGAACCGCATCTCAGGGCGCGCAAGAAGCGCGGCAGCCTCGCTGGCCGGTACAAACTTCTGCGCGACGATAAGGGTGACGCTGTTCCAGACGCCGGCCTGAGCGGTCTGATCGGCGAGGGCCGGAAATCGGCTCTCGTCCACGTACGCGGGCAACTGCCGCAGAAGCCGGCGATCCGATGCCCCGCGTAGCGGCGAGGCCTCGGTCTGCGCCGCCTCGAAATACCCGGTCAGGTGCTCGATCGAGGCCTGCCTGGCGCGAAGTGTGCCGTCGAGGCCCACCGCAGCCGGGACGTGTCCGACGACTTTCATGCCATGCCTATCCGCAGCGGCGACAAGCGAGGCATACGCCTCGCTTGACAACATGTGGTAGACCTTTATGAAGTCGTAGCCGGCCAGTTTCTGCTCCGCAACGACGCGCTCCGCATCGGCCGCGGTCACCACGACGACGCTGCCATTCCAGACGGGCGGCGCACCATCGATGATGGGGCCGGTCGTGTAGAGCGTGGGCCCCAGCCGCTTGCCGGCCGCGATCTCTCGACGCCAGACAACGTGGCGCGGCGCGCCCCACATGTTCCGCACCGTGGTCACACCATTGGCGACAAACAATGTCAGGGTCCGCGCGTCCCAGATGTGAACGTGCATGTCGGCCAGCCCTGGCATCAGGAACTTCCCGCGCCCCTCGATTCGCGCGGCACCCGCCGGCACTGACACGTCGGATGCCGAACCGACGGCTGCAATCCGCCCGTCGACGACCACTACCGTCTGATCCCGGAGCACCTGTTTGCGATCCATCGGCACCACGTTGACGTGCTCGAAAGCGCTCGATCGCGACACCGCCTGGCCCATGAAACCGGTGATGGGCCGCTCACTGCGGGTGGAGGCCACTGCCAACGTGGTGGAGGACAGCGCAATGGCGACGAGAAGTCTGATAAGCGGCGGCATCCTACAACCTTTCCAGCGTTCCATTGGTCACGATGGCGGTGCGGCCCGCGACCAGCGTAGCGCCTGGCACGAACAGCCACAGGGGACCGCCGGGCGAGCGAAGGCTTCCTCCGGATTCCCAGTTCTCCCCCAGTGACACGCGCACGGCGCCGGCGCCGTAGCCGTAGTACGGCGGCTCGCCCGACGGAAGTGAGGCGACCAGCAGCGGGTTCACACCCAGCACCATTTCGCCGATTTTGTCCACATCCCCGCCAATCCGCGTCCATAGCGCGTCGAATGCAGCCTGGTTGCGCGCGGCCCGCCGCGAGACGACACGCCCGCCCTTGAAGTCCAGGGTGATCTGCTCGGACAAATAACCCCCTTCCCCGACGCGGGCCACAAGCCGCCCCTCCGCGGACGCGATGTCAGGGATGAAGCGCAAGGCGCCTGCCGGAAATTCGATCTCCCGGTCGCGGACGGCGACAGCCCGTCGCGCCCTCGCGGCCGAGATGTCGCCGTCGCTCTTGTGGAACCAGGCATTCGCGGGCACGCGTACCCGAAGGTCGCTGCCATCGGATGAGGTGACGCGGATCATCTCACCACGAAGCGCCGCGATGCATTTATCCTGCGCCTTCGACAGCGCCGCATGATCGGTCTCCAGAATGGCGCGTTCATACATCGGAATGAGTTGGCGGATCTCCGCGTCGCTCCGGGCGCCGAGGGGTGGCAGGACCCAATGGTTATGGATCGCACGCGCGCTCGACGCGTCAATCAGCCGTTCCCATCGGAGGCCGGGTGACAGGTTGCTACGTCCCGCGAGCCAGAGAAAAATGTCCGTCCGCTCGAACGTCGGCTTGAGGAAGTCGACATACGCGGCCGCGCGCCGGGCTGCCTCAGCCGTGCCGCCTCCAGCAAGGCTGGCGAGCGCGGGCGGCTCGAAGGTCATCGTCAAAACGGGATAGACGCCTGCGGCGTTGAGCGCCTCCGCTACGGCCAGCGCCAACTCCGGGTAGTACGTGGGGTCGTAGACGAACAGAGCCCTTTCGCCTGTTGCGGGCTCGAAGGCGTCGACCAGGCGCCGTGCCAGACGATGCGCGTCGATGGGCGGGAAGCGAACCTCGTCGTCGGATCGTTGAATCGAAAGAGCGGAACGAGCGTTCGCGAGCCCCGGCAGCCCGAGCGTCGACGAGCAGGCGCCAACCGTCAGACCGTAGAGCAGGTCCCGCCTTGAGACTGTCATTGTCATCGTGCTCCTCCGAATCGGCCCGCTCGTGGGCGGGCGATATGCCCTGTGCCTTTCTGACATGTCAGGCTGGCGCGGAAGGATACCACACAGGACTTGACGCTTATAGACGGGCGCGGTATCCTGCGACCCGATCCTACCTGACATGTCAATACCTCCTCGTAAGCTCGCCTCCAACCCCGGCGCAGCCCGAATCTCCGACGTCGCCTATGAACGCATCAAAGGGGACATCGTACTGTGCGCGCTTCAGCCGGGGAGCGAGGTCACCGAGGCGGCGCTCGCGGCGCGCTATACCCTCGGAAAGGCCCCGGTGCGCGCCGCGTTGATGCGCCTGGGACAGGACGGGCTCGTGCAGCCGCTGGCGCGGCGCGGCTATTTGATCACCCCACTGACGATTCGGGATGTGCAGGACCTGTTCGAATTCCGGCTCCTGTTGGAGCCGGCTACCGCCAAGCTGGCGGCCGGACGGCTCGGCGAGGCGGGCGTGCAGCGCTTGAGAGATCTCAATCGCACTGACACCGCGCTGGGCACAGCTTTCAATCGATCAAACAGCCTGTTCCATGCCGCGATCGCGGCGGCGGCCGGCAACCGGCGCATAACAGAGGCCCTCGCCCGACTCCACGATCAGATGGAACGACTGTTCCATCTGCGACTTCGCGATGGCGATCAGGAGCGCGGGCACGCCGAGCACGAGCGGATCATTTCGGCGCTGGCGTCGGGTGACGGTGAAGTCGCCGAACGGGTCGCAGCCGAACACATCCAGAATGGGCGCCAGACCCTGATGGAGGCCATCTTCACCAGCCCGGAGTTGATGGCGGTGCGTATCAACTATCGTGGGGCGCGTGATGCACCGTGACTGAGACAGCGGATTCGGCCCAACGCCGCGAAGCGGCCGATCTGATTCGACGTTACCCCCTGGCGGAGTCCCTTTCGCCCGAAGAGCTCGCGAAGGAGCTGGCGTCGGTCGAGCAGCTTCAGGACGCTGCGCTTCCGCAGAAATTCCTGGGCTACCTCCGGCTGACGGGGCCGGGGTTCATGGGGTCCGGGCTGACGATTGGCGCCGGAACCATGACGAGCGCGATGTTGATGGGGACGAACTTCGGGTTCAGGACCCTGTGGATCGTGTGGCTGTCGATTGGCCTCGGCATGTTCATGATCGCTGCAGCGGCGCGTTTCACCTGCCGCGGCGGGTTCCGCGTCATCCCCGCGCAGAACCGGCATCATGGGCTGCTCGTCGGCTCACTCCTCACCGGACTCGTGGGCGTCGCCTTGGTGGCGATCGTTTTCAACTTTGCGCAATACTCCCTTGCCTGTCACCTGATCGAATCGCTGGCCGCTCTGTCGGGCGTACGGCTTCCCCGGCAAATCAACTGGATCCTGGTCGTCCCGCTGACGTCCTGGCTCACGCTGTTGTACGGGAGCCGATCGAAGCGCGGCGTCGCGCGCGTAGAACTTTTCATGAAGGTCTGCGTGTTGCTGATGTTCGTTGGCTTCGGGTTCACGCTGATCATCGTCGGCATAAGCTGGGAGGAGTTCTTCAAGGGTCTTGTGGTGCCGTGGCTCCCGCGTGGACTCGAAGGCATCACGATCTTCATCGCGTACTCCACCGCTGCCATCGGCGTCATGGACTGGGTGATGTTCCACTACACCAGCCACTCGCGGGCGTGGGGGCCCAAGCAGGAGACGCTGGCGCGCTTCGACATGGCATTTGGCTTTTTCCTGCCGTTCGTGGCGATCAACCTGCTCATCATTGCGGTGTTCGCCGGCACCCTGCACAAACTGCAACTGCGTCCGGAGAGCGCACCGGAGCTGGCGAGCGCGCTCGCCCCCGCACTTGGCGCCTACTGGTCGCAGGTGTTCTTTTACCTCGGTCTGCTGGCGGCGCCGATTACCACAATGGTCGGTATGAGTATCGCGGGTGCGATCGCCATTCACGAGGCATTCGGCTGGACGCCCGACACCGCCTCCTGGCGATGGAAGTTCGCGGCGTTGCTCCCCCAGATCGGCTTTCTAGGCGTCTGGTACCCGCGCCCGCTGTGGCTGATCATCCTGATCGGCGCGTTCCTCTCGCTGACCCAGAACTTCGCCGCGTGGAGCTTTTACCTGCTGCTGAACGACCGCGCGGCGCTCGGAGAGGATCGCTGCAGGAGCTTCGGCTGGAACCTTGGCCTTGCACTCAATATCACGCTCGTAAATTGCGTTGCCATCTTGTATTTGATGAGCCAATTGCACATGTGGCCCGAGTGAGCGCAATGAATCTGGAACGTGTCGTCTGGCGGCATTCCCTGCGGTTCTGGTTTCTCGTCCTGAACCTGATCGGCAACGCGTTACTGTTGCACGGCTCGCTCCTGTACGTGCAGTTCGGCACCCGTGCCGGCGAGCTCCTCCTTGGCGCGACGCTCACGATCTGGTGCGTCCTTGTCCTCGCGATTCCGGATAAATGAGGAGCCTGCGGATCGATCATGTCGCCATCGCAGGATCAGAGCTGTCGCCGATCCAGCGTGGCTTCGAAGCCGCCGGGCTTTCAGTCCATTACGGCGGCGCTCATGCCAACGGCGTCACGCACATGGCGATGTGCGTGTGCGATGACGGGTCATATGTCGAGCTGATAGCGCCACTGGTGCCCGGTCAGCGAGCGCCTGTCTGGCCGGAACAAATCGCGCGCGATGGGGGGCCCTGCGGATGGGCGGTCCGCACCGATGATCTTGCAGGCGAAGCAGCACGGGTGGCCGGCCTCGGCGTGCCTGTTGTCGGCCCGCATCATAATGCGAGGCGCCGCGCCGACGGCGTGGTCGCGGAGTGGGAAGTCGCGTCGTTTGGCGGAGGGCAGCCTGGAGCCCTGCTTCCGTTCGCGATCCAGGATGACGGCGCGCGCGAGTACCGCGTGCCGGGAGTGAGCCCCGATGCGGCGGGGATCGCAATTTGCGGGCTGCTGACGGGGGTCTCGCTCGTTGTCCTCGGCGTCACGGATCTCGATGCGGCCGCGGCGCTGTTCCGCCGGGTGTATGACTGGCCGGCTCTTGACGTGCATGACGACGACCTCTTCGGCGCGCGGATCGCCCAGTTCTCTGGCACCCCGGTCGTCCTTGCCGCACCCCGCTCGGCGGACGGGTGGCTTGCCGCGCGCAACGATCGCTTCGGCGACTCCCCGTGCGCCTACGTGCTGGGAACTGTCGATCTGGAGAGCGCGTCGAGGCACTTGTCGTTGACGTCCCCCACGCGCTGGCTGAATCGCCGCGTTGCATGGATGGATCATCACGTGCTCGACGCCCGGCAAAAGCTGGACGCCCGCCTCGGGGTGACCGTCGCGATCTAAAGAAGCGGGGCCGATGTCAGGGTGAAATCGCCGCGCGCCAGGTCCTTCATCGCAGCGCGGTCGGGCTTGCCCGTGCTGCTGAGCGGGACGCTCTTGACGAAATGGACCCGCCGCGGGTACGCGTACGGGGTTCCGCGATCGAGAAAGAACCGTTGAATCTCCTGCTCGGTGACCTCACTGGTGTTTCGCACGACGATGAAAGCGATCGGCACCTGGCCTTTGACCGGGTGCGAGGTTGGGACGACGTACACATCGCAGATGTCGGGATGCTGCGCGAGTATGTCCTCAACCTCCTTCGGGTAGACGTTCTCACCCGATACGTTCATCATGTCGTCCTGACGTCCGACAAAGTAGAAGTACCCGTCGGCGTCCCGGCGGAAGAGATCGCCCGTAAACAGCCAGCCATCCCGGAGCTTGCGAGCAGTGATGTCCGGGAGCTTCCAGTAGCCAGTCGCGACCCCCGGATTTCGCGTGATCAGCTCGCCGACGCTGTTGACGGCGACTTCTGTTTCCCCGTCATCGCCGACCAGCCTGACGTCACAGCCTGGAATGGCCATGCCGCAGCTGCCGCGCTTTTTGAGACCCCAGCGTGTGTTCGCCAGTGGCACCGGTCCCCCTTCCGTGAGCCCGTAGGACTCGGCAAGGGGTGCGTGGAAGGCTTTGTTGAACTGGTCGGCAAGGTCTTCCGGCACTTCGGCCGACCCGCAGACGGCGTAGCGAACCGAGCTGACGTCGTGCCGCGCAAGCGCCTCGCGCTCGGCCAGAATCATCTTGAACATTGCCGGCACGCCCGTGAGGTAGGTCACGCGATATCGCTCTATTGCAGCGATCACTGCAAGCGCGTCGAACCCGGGGAGAATGACGAGCGATCCGCCTGCCACCAGTGTCGGCTTGACCGCGCCGATCAGCGCGTTCTTGTGAAACAGCGGCACGGCGACCAGCGCGCGATCGGTATGGTCGCGCATCGTCGCCTTGCGCATGACGTCTGCGTTCCAAATCTGGCCGCCATGGGTCAACAGCACGCCTTTGGGTTTCCCCGTCGATCCAGACGTATAAGGCTGCATACAGACCTCGTCCGCCCTGGTCACCCGGCTGGTCGTTCTCGGCGACGCGCTTTTCAGTAGCTCGTCGTATTCGAGGGTGCCGTTGGCAGGGGGCGCGTCGAGAATGACATGGCGCACCGAGGGCGCACCCGCGGCGAGAGAGCGCGCGCGGTCCGCCATCGCCGCGTTGGCGATCACGACGCGCGCCTCCGAGTCGCGAATGACGTAGCTCACCGCTTCATCACTCATGCGGATGTTCACCGGTACCGACACGGCACCGATGCGCATCGGACCGAGAAACGACTCGAGAAACCGGAAGTCGTTCGTGAACATCAGCGCGACCCGCTCGCCCGCCCGCAACCCCAACTCTGTCAGAGCGTTGGCCATCTGGTTGCAGCGGGTGTCGAGATCTTCGAATGTGAGTACGAGGTCGTCCTGGAAGACAGCGGGATGGGAGGGGATCAGCCTCAAGGCCGCGTGGAAAAGGTGACCGAGGTTGTCAGGCAGCATCCGGTTCCTCCGGATGAATAATGACCTTGCCAAACACCTCACGTCGTTCGAGCGCGATCTCCCCTTCCGCCGCGCGCTCGAGCGGCAGCACGCGATCGATGACGGGACGGAGCTTGCCCTGGAAAGCGAGACTCGCCACGCGCAGGAGCTCGTTGTGCGTCCAGCCGTTGCTGCCAATAAGGGTCTGCTCCCGGCGGAAGAGGTATCGGATATCCGTCTGTCCGATGGGACCGCCGGTGGCGCCGCACGTCACCAGCCGGCCGCCTTTGCCAAGCGCCCGAATGCTCTCCGCCCATGTCGACGCGCCCACGGTTTCGACGATCACGTCAGCGCCGCGCTTGCCCGTGAGCCCGCGCACGACCGTGTCCCATTCGGGTTGGACCACATAATTGATTACGTGGTCCGCGCCCAGTTCGCACGCGTGCGCGAGTTTCTCGTCTGTCGAGGCCGTCGCTATCACGCGCGCGCCCATCAGCCTGGCGATCTGGATCGCGGCAATCGCCACGCCGCCGCCCGCCCCCAGCACGACCACCACGTCATCGGGTTCGACGGACGCGCGCCGCAGCATGCGCCAGGCGGTGCCGAACGTCACCGGCAGACACGCGGCGTCGTCGAACGAATAGCCGTGGGGCAGAGCGATTGCCTGCGCCGCAGGGCACTTTACGTACTCCGCCAGGCCGCCTGGATCGCGCTCGCCGAGCATCCGCGGCCGAAGACAGCGCGGCCGGTGACCTGCGCTGCAGTATTCACAGGTTCCGCAGCCCCACGACGGATCGAGCAGGACTCGATCGCCGACGGCCGGCCGAACCACGCCGTCCCCCACGGCGTGGACCACCCCTGCCACATCTCCGCCGGTGATCTGCGGTAGCGGCGTCACCTCGCCCGGCATCCCTTCGCGCGTAAAGATGTCGAGGAAATTCAGTGCGCAGGCCTTCACCTTGACGAGGATTTCGCCGGGCCCTGGAACGGGCCGCGGCCATTCGCGCTCAAGCGTGAGGACGTCAGACCCTCCGTGGCGGTGGATGACGAGGGCGCGCATCGAGCTGACGTCGGTGGCGCCGGCTGAATAACTCATGGCGTCACTCATCGGCCGTACTTCGGTGGGCGGCAGTCATTGTTCCGGCGAGGCGTACGCGCCGCGGCCGACCGCGACGACCTCGCCCCCGGCGGTCCGCACCTCGACGTCGGCCCTGCTGATCGTCCGGCCCACCTTGACGGTGCGGCCGATAGCGATGAGGTCGCCTCGACGCGCGGGCCGGAGGTAATCGATCCGGAGGTCGATCGTCGGCACGCCGACGCCGGTTGTCGCAGCAATCGCGTAGTCCCCGGCGATGTCAATCAACGCGCCGATAACGCCGCCATGGAGCCAGTCCGATCCGTCCTGCCGCAGAAATTCCTCGCGGAATGGCAATCGGATCTCCACCACGCCCTGGCCGGCGCGGATGAGACAGACACCGAGAAAGCGCTGATAGGGCGAACCATCGAGTGGCGGCAGATTCACGACGTCGCTACCAGATAAGCCTCCGGGGCCAGCGTCGCGTTAGTGGAGGACGGAACCGGAGCCAACGCTGCGCTGCCACGCCCAGCAGGGGCACCAGGTGGCCCCTAGTTCTACGCCTTCGGCTGCACAACTGACATTTCACGACGCGCCTGAAAAATACTACTCCTCCTTCGGCAAGTCAAGATTCAATGGCCCACTTCGGAGTCCTGCGGCGATCACGCGGCGATTGCCAGCTATCTCTATCCCTCGACTCGGGTACAGGCGACCGGGTTCCGAAAGCATCCGGACGGCGCCGGCCTTGAACTCTTCACTGAAA
Source organism: Acidobacteriota bacterium (assembly GCA_013694845.1). Classification (GTDB taxonomy): domain Bacteria; phylum Acidobacteriota; class Vicinamibacteria; order Vicinamibacterales; family 2-12-FULL-66-21; genus JACDCA01. The sequence continues at coordinate 156 of JACDBQ010000654.1, read as the reverse complement.
ATGGCGTCGAGGGACGCCGGACTGGAGACCGCGCCGGCGTCGTCGCCAACGAGCGCCCGGGCGTGCGCCAGCGCGCGTGCCTGGTAACGATGCACCAGTGCCGAAATGCCTGCCGGTCGCCTGACAGGCACTGCCGTACGGCCGCAGCGTCGTCCA
>JACDBQ010000634.1 GCA_013694845.1 Acidobacteriota bacterium | reverse complement strand
CCTGGCCATGTCGCGACAACGTATCCGTTTTGCTTCTCGAGCGTCCGGATCCTGAAGACCGCGGCTAAAGCCTGAACCCGTGCTTCAGGGGATCCCGGTCATCGATGAGAAACGTATTCTCGCCGGTAATATAAGCCTCCCCTTCGATCTCCGGGATAATTGCCGCGAAATCTCCGACTGCCGTCCTGTCGGCGACCCGGCCGCGAAACTTCGTGCCGATGATGCTCTCGTGCGTGAAGACCTGCTCCTCCTCCATGAGCATGCCCATCGCCGACAGCACGGCCATCACCGCGGCCGTGCCGGTGCCGCACGGGGAACGATCGACTTCTGCATCAGCGAAGATCGTCACGTTGCGCAGGTCGGCGTTCTCGTCTGACGGCGGGCCGGTGAAGATCGTGCCGTAGATCCCGTGCAACTGCGGCTCGAGCGGGTGCTCGACCTTGACCGCCTTTTCAACGGCGTGCTTGATGTCCATTCCCGCCTTGCGCAGGTCCGGCAGACGCTCGGGGGTAATCGGGATTCCTGCGGCTTCGCTGTCGACGATCGCGTAGAAGGCGCCGCCGAACGCCACGTCCGCGCGAACCTCGCGCGCGCCGACACGGACCGGGACGCCCGGGTGAAGCACGAACGAGGGGACGTTGCGGAACCTGACACTGGTGACGCGATCCCCAGCCGTCCGTGCGATGGCATGGATCGGTCCGGCGGGCGAATCGAGCGTGACCCGGACGGAGTCGTCCGGTTCGCGCGGCACGGCAATGAGGTTTCGCTCGACCACGATGGTCGTCACCGCGATCACCCCGTGGCCGCACATCGTGCTGAACCCCTCGTTGTGCATGAATAAGACGCCTGCATGCGAACCTGGATGCTCGGGCGGCGTCAGGATCGCTCCGTACATGTCGGCGTGTCCGCGCGGCTCGAGCATGAGCGCGCGCCGCAAATGATCGTAGTGCTCGCGGACGAACTCGCGCTGCTCGAGAACGGTCGCGCCTTCCACGCCGGGGAAACCGGCGACGATGAGCCGCAGCGGTTCGCCCGCGGTGTGGGCGTCGATTGTCTGAATCCTGAGCATCGGTGGAAAGAGTCTATACAATCCGCGAATGCCGATCCTGCTGACGGAAAAGGACGTCAAAGCACTCCTGCCGATGGACGACCTGATCACCGTGATGGCGTCCGCGCTCGCGGACTTCTCGGCCCATCGCGTCACCCAACCGCTCAGAACCGTATTGGAAGTGGGTGAGAAGAAATCGTTCTACGGTCTGATGCCGGCCTACCTCCCGTCCCGACCGGCGCTGGGCACGAAGCTGGTGACCGTATTCGAAAGCAACATCGAGCGTGGACTGCCGACGCACCTGGCCACGATCGTCCTGCTGGACCCGCAGACCGGCGCACTCCTCGCGCTCCTGGACGGTCGCTACATCACGGAAGCGCGAACGGCGGCGGTGTCCGCGGTATCGGTGCAGCTACTGGCCCGCGCTGACGCCACGGTGCTGGCGATCATCGGCTCGGGTGTCCAGGCGCGCAGCCACCTGGACGCGATCTCGCGGGTGCGGGAGCTGAGCGAAGTGCGGGTCTGGAGTCCCACCGCGGCGCGCGTGGGCGCGTTCCTGTCCGACATGCGTTCGAAGATCGGCGCGACCATTGTCGCCGCCGACACCGCCGAACAGGCCGTCCGGGGCGCCGGGATCATTGCCTTGACCACGTCGGCGAAAGAGCCTGTCGTCCGAAACGAGTGGATCGATGACGGCACGCACGTGTGCGCCGTCGGCGCGTGCCGCCCGACCCAACGTGAGATGGATGCCGCACTGGTCGCGCGAAGTCATCTCTACGTTGATTCCCGCGAAGCGGCGCTCGCCGAAGCCGGCGACATCCTGCTGGCGATCGCGGACGGAGCGATAGGCCAGGCGCACATCCGGGGCGAGATCGGCGAATTAGTCAGCGGTGGCAGCCGCGGACGACACCCCAGAGAGACCGTTACGATCTTCAAGAGTCTGGGGATGGCGGTCGAGGATGTGGCCGCCGCTTCGCTGGTCTATGAACGAGCCGTCGCGGGAAACGTTGGGACTGTGATCAGCCTCTAGCTACAGCCCGGAGCGAACCGCAAAGCCGCCTACTTCCCCTTCCGCCGTTCCGCCCAGCGCTTCTTCATCATCTCGGAGATGCGCTTCCGGGCTTCGGGGGACATCTGGCGCCGCTTCCGGGTGCGATTGGGGGCGCCGGCATCAGCAGATTCCTCGCCCGCTGCCGCTCGAGACGTGGAGCCGCCGCCAGGAAGCCTGGAACGAAGGGTGTTCGCCTGGGTTGTCAGAGCGGTCAGACGCTCGCGGGTCGCGAAAATCTCGCGCTCGATCCCGCCGATGGCCCACCCGATCATCTCGGCAGACTTCATCAACACGTCCCCCTGGGTCTTTCTCGGTCGCCCGCGCGGCATCGCATCCTCCAGAAGCAGTAGATAAGAACAGCCCGGGTCAAACCAGGCGTCAACCAGCAGCGGATATCATAGTCCCGATGGCTCGCCGCTTGTTAGTCCCGACGGCCTGCCTGGCCTGCATTCTCAGCCTCCAGACTAGGCCGGACAATTTAATTGCCGCGGTCGATAGTCTCGCGCTGGAAAAGTTCCGGTTCGACAGGACAGCCGTTGCCCAGAACTACTCTCCCGAGCTGCGGCAGGAAGCCCTGGAGCTCGCCTATAACCTCGATCACGAAGAGGCCATCAGCCTGCTCAGGAAGGCAGTCGCGGCAGCGCCGGCCGATCCTTCGGCACACCGCACGCTGGCGTCAGTCTTGTGGCTGCACATGCTGTTTCTTCGCGGTGCCGTGACGGTCGACCACTACCTGGGATCGTTCAGCCGGGCGCGCGTGGACCTGAAGAAACCCCCGCCTGAGCTCGACGCTCAGTTCAGACAGCACGTTCGGATCGCGATCGATCTCGCGGAAGCACAGGTGCGCAAATCACCAAACGATGCGCAAGCGCGCTACGACCTCGGGGCCGCGCTCGGCCTCGAGGCGTCATACATTGCAACAGTCGAAGGACGCATGCTGGCCGGCTTCAGAGCCGCGCGACGCTGCTTCCAGGAACACGAGCGCGTGCTGGAGCTCGCCCCCTCTCGCCACGACGCGGCGCTCGTCGTCGGAATGTATCGCTACGTCATCTCGACGCTGTCGCTGCCGATGCGGATGATGGCGTACGTGGCCGGCTTCGAAGGCGGGAAGGACATGGGCGTCACCCTGCTGCAGCGCGCGGCGGCCGGGAGCGGCGAAGCCAGAACGGATGCCCTGTTCGCTCTGGTCCTGGTGTACAACCGTGAGCGCCGGTTCGATGAGGCCCTGTCGGTGCTTCAGCAGCTGCGAGCCTTGTATCCGAGGAATCGGCTCGTGCTGCTGGAGGCGGGCGCGACGGCATCCCGTGCCGGCCGCCCGGCCGATGCCGACCGGCTGCTTTCCGAGGGTCTGACGCTGCTCGGTAGTGGCAGGCAGGCGCGTTTTCCCGGGGAGGAAGCACTGTGGCGCTACAAGCGGGGCGCCGCCCGGGCCACCCTCCAGCGTCAGGACGCGGCCGATGACCTTCGCCTGGCCACCGCCGGCGACGCTCAGGCCTGGGTGGCCGGCCGGGCGCGAGTCGAGCTCGCGAAACTTGCCATCCGGCGGGGAGACCGCGCGACGGCGGTGAACGAGGCCAGGCAGGCCGAGTCACTCTGTCAGAACGGAAACGATCCCCAATGCGTCGAAGAAGCCAGGAAGGTCTCGAGGAGCGCCCATGGCCGTTAAGCTGAAGACTTGGATATGGGTCGTGATCGGGGTGGTCGCGGTCTGCATCCTGTTCGTGATCGCCATGGCCGGGGCGGGCATCTATTTCGTCTCACAGAATGTCGAGACCCGAACCGCCACCGCCACCGGCGCGGCCGGCGAGTTCGACGCCGTACGGGCCAGGTTCTCAGGACAGAAGCCGCTGATCGAGCTCGACGAGCGCGGCCAGTTCCTCAAGGCGAACACGGGCCGCGACTCAGTGGCCGGCACTCGCAGGCCAGAGACCCTCTTCGTCATGGCGTTCGATCCCGACGATGGCGGGCTGGTGAGAGTGAAAGTCCCGTTCTGGTTGCTGCGCATGAAGATGAACAACGCCAAGATCGACCTCGGCGGCAGTCGCATGGACCTGGAAGACCTGAAGCTCACGGTCGAGGAACTGGATCGCCTCGGGCCGACCCTCGTCCTCGATCAACGCAACGCCGGCGGCGACCGTGTCCTCGTCTGGTCGCAGTAGCTGTCCACTCACCGCGAACGCTCCTGCCGCCGATCTGTTCCTGCACGATGATTGCTTCGAAAACTCCCGGAATTCCGCGACCAGACTCCAGGCGCGTTTTTTGCCCTGAGATCTGGCACGGAGGGTCCACATGAAACGCTTCTTCCTCGTGCCAGTTCTCGGTGCTCTTGCCTTCGCGGTCGCGGCCCCCGCGCAGGCGCAGTGGGGCCGGCCCGATTCACGTCAGGGTTATGGATATCCGATGGAGGTCCGTCGCGCCGCATACGACCGCGGTTTCCGTGAAGGACGCACCGAGGGTGAAAAAGATGGCCGCAGCCGCGATCCGTTCCGCTATCAGGACGAGGGCGATTATCGGCGCGGCGATATCGGCTACAACCGGAACTACGGCGACGTCGAGCGCTACCGGCAGACGTTCCGGGAGGGATTCGCCGCCGGCTACAGCGACGGCTATCGCCGCTATTCGACCGGCTATGGCAGCAATGGTGGCTACGGTCCCAACAATGACCGGGGATATGGTGGCTACCCGCAGGGTGGCCCTGGATACGGCTATCCGCAGGACCGCGACCAGCGCTCTGTCTCACCCTTCGACATCGGCGCGCGGGACGGCTACGAGAAGGGGCGGGAAGACGCGCGCGATAACGACCGCTTCGACCCGCGCCGCCACAAGTGGTATCGGGATGGCGACCACGACTACAACAGCCGCTACGGCTCCCGCGATCGTTACAAAGACGAGTATCGCCGCGGCTTCACCCAGGGTTACGAACGGGGTTATCGCGAATCGCGATACCGGTGAGCACGTGAGCACGTGCGATGTGCGGCGTGCGATGTGCGACGTGCGGAAGCGCCCCGAGCAACTCGAGGCCGTCGCGCTCCGCACGTGAGCACGTCGCACGTCGCACGTCGCACGTCGCACCGTCGCACGTCGCACCGTCGCACGTCGCACGTCGCACGTGATTCACTCGCACGTGCTCAGATGTGCAGAAATTTTCTCATGCGCGAGAGGAAATTCGCAGGGGCTTCAACGACAGCAGCGCTCTTGGCGGACGCGCGCACGGCGTTCAGCTCCGCTCGTCTGGTCGCTGCCGCGACGCCCACCTGCTCGACGGCGTGAGGGCTCACGTCGGCAAGCTGGCGGAACACATCAGCCTCGATCTGCAGCACGCTCACGTCCCCGTGGGCGACTACGCTAGCCGTCCGCGGCTCTCCGGTCAACAGCGACATCTCGCCGAAGTATCCTCCGCGCTCGATGGTCGCCACCTGAGTGTGGGTTTCGTCGAGGACCACCTGGACGCGGCCTGAGGCCACGATATACATCGACTGGCCCGGCTCCCCTCCACGGACGATCGCCTCGCCATCGCCGAAGTCAACGACCTTGACCTGCGTCGCAATCGTGGTGCGTTGCGCCTCGTTGAGTGACGCGAACAGATCGACACCCGTCAGCAGCTTCTCGCGTTCCGCCAGGCGAGCAGCGTCGTCGGGGAGTGGCAATTCCCTGGAGACCTCGACCTGGATCGGGTACGGGATCTCGATCCCGTTCCGCCTGAACGCGTAGAAGAGCGACCCCCGCACCTGGTCGGCAGCCTCTTCGTCCAGCTCGAAGTCCTGCGTCCAGAACCGCACGCGGTAAACCACAGAGGAAGCGGCGAAGTCGTGAAGCATGGCGTCGGGCGCGGGCGCCTTCAGCACGAGCGGACAATTGGACAGGGCTTGCTTGATCACCGCTTTCACCGTGCTTGGCGGCGCATCGTAACTCACACCGACGTCGACGAAGAGACGCATCGGCGCCGCCGGCTCGGAATAGTTGGTGATCGCGGCCTTTGCCACCTCGCTGTTCGGCAGGATCACGAAGTTGCCGGTTTTCGTGCGCAGTTTCGTCGCGCGCCAGGTCACCTCCGCCACCCGGCCTTCGTGCTCCCCTACGTTGATCCAGTGACCGATGTTGAACGGCTTCTCGCTCTGGATCGCCAGGCCGGCGACCGCGTTACCCAGCGTGTCCTGCAGCGCGAAGCCGACCACCACGGCACTGACCGCCGACGTCGCCAGGAATTCGTCGCCGAAGGCAAACGTCGCCACGATCATGAGGACGCCCAGGACGAGCGCATCCTGCACGATCGCAGGAAACCGGTCCGGCACGCGGTCCGCCCGCAACGGGTTCAGCAGCCCGACGACGAAGAGGTTGATGAGGGCGGCGGCAAGCGCGAGCTGCTCGATGCTCTTGATCTGGCCGGCTTGCTGAGAGATCTGCCCCGGGCGAAGGGCCAGCAGCAGGTGCAGCAGGACGTTCGCGACCAGGAGCACGACCGACAGGCGCAGCTTTCGCCGCACCAGCCGGTTGACCGTGAAGCTCTGGATGGCGAGCGTCACCGCCAGCGCGATGACGGCGACGCCTACCACCAGGTGGAGAGGAGGGTGCCCCACGCGGGTTAGCCGGCGATCCCCTTCTTGAAGGCTTCGAGCTCAGCCGGCGTCAGCGCAGGGAGCGCGAGCTTGGATGGGTTGGGGCCGCCCTTCGCCGCCCGGTCAGTGCCCACCGCACGATTACCCGCAGAGGCGGATGCCTGGGTCGACTCCGCTTGCTTGCCGCCGGAGAGAGGGAGAGATCCGAGCCCGAATCCCCGCTTCTTGGGCTTCTCTTTCTCCTCGGCCTTTGCCGCCTCCTTGCCGCCGGCACCGGCCACGCCGCGGGTGCCCGCGACGACCGTGGCGATCGCGCTCAGCGGCGAAACGTCGAAGGTGATGTGCGACGCGTAGCGCGGCTGCACCGTCGCTGTGGCGTTCAGCTTCTCGGACCTGGACTGGCGCGTGATCTTATCGATCCGGCCCTTCGTTTCGGGGTGCGAGGCGAACAGCGCATTACGCTCCTCGGTCGACTGGTCCTTGTTCCGTTCGTCGAGCTTGGTCAGGAACGTGCCGAGACCCGCGGGATTGTAGCCGACCTTGTTTGCGAGACGGAGGCCCTCCTGGTCGGCATCCTCCTCATCTCCCCGATCGAACCCCCGCTCGACGATGTTGTCGTAGGCGGCATTGGCGAGCCCCTCGACGAACGCGTTGCTCCCCGGTGCAACGTCGGCCGCGAGCTCCACACCCTTGTTCTTCTGAATCGCCTTGACCGTGTGCTTCTTGGTGATGTGCGCGATTTCGTGCCCGAGCACGCCCGCCAACTCTCCTTCGCTCTTGATCAGACCGAGCGCGCCGCGGGTGATGTGCACGAGACCGCCGGGAGACGCGAACGCGTTCACGCCGTCCGTGTCGAGGACGATGAACTCCCATTTCAAATCGGGCCTGCTGCTCACCTGGGCCATCACCGTGCCCACGAGCGCCACGTATTTCGTGACCGCCTTGTCCTGAAATACGCCGAACTCTTGCCGAACGCGGTCGCTGACCTTTTCGCCGATCCGTCGTTCGTCTGCCTCGGTGACGACGAGGTCGCGGACCTTGTCGGCTTTCTCCTTGGCGTCGCTACCCTTGCGGATCGCCTTGCCAAGCCCGCCGAGCTGCGCGTATGCCGGGGCCGCAGTCAGAACGAGAGCGAGTGCCAATGCTGCCTGCTTCATAGCTTTGCTTCCTCCGGGGCCGTCACCGTGCCGCTGCTCTCGGCGACGCCGCTCGCCATGAACGGCGAGGGGACCCTGATTTCGAAAATTGCGACCGGCCGTGTCTTGCCCTTCACAATGACGTCGCCGAGCGGGTGGATGTCGTACGCGCCTCGCAGGCGCGTCCGGGTCGCGTCGCTGATGATGATCCGCGATTTGTAGTCTTTATTCAGCGATTCCAGCCGGGCGCCGAGGTTCACATTATCGCCGATAACGGTGTAGCTCATGATCGACGAGGAGCCGATGTTTCCCGCGATCATTTCGCCTGAATTCACACCGATTCCGATGTCGAGTTGCGGCCGTCCTGCGGCTGCCCAGCGGCGATTGAGCTCCCCGAGCTCACGGACCATGTCGACCGCGGCTTCGACCGCGTGCTCGGCGTGGTCCCGATCGTCCAGCGGCGCGCCGTACAGCGCCATCACCATGTCGCCGACGAACTTGTCGACGGTGCCATGGTGTCGGAACACCACGTCGACCATCCGCGAGAAGTACTCGTTCAACTGCGCAACGAGCTCCTCGGGCTGCCCCTTCTCGGTCACGGTGGTGAAGCCGCGGATGTCGGAGAACAGCACCGTCATCTCCCGGCGCTTGCCTCCGAGCTCGGCCCGGTCCGGGTGCGCCAGCAGCTGCGCGTAGACGTCTTTGGAGACGTATCGGCCGAACAGCGTTTTGACTTTCCGCTTTTCGCGCCCCTCGACGAAATACTGGTACGCAGTCCCGGAAAACAGCGCCAGGCCGATCGCGGTCAAAGGCTCGTTCATGTTGATCCACAGCCCCCCGTTGAAGGCAGCCACCGCGGAGGCCGTCCACCCGGCCATCAACAGCAACGCGACGGGAGCGGCGGCGTTGAACGGCAGGAACGCCGCGAGCAGGCCCACGATCAGGGCACCTGCGAACACGGCGGCGACCCGCCACCAGTCGCCGGCTGGCCGGATGAACCTGTTCGACAGAATGCTGTCGGCAACGCTCGCGTGCATCTGGACGCCGGGCATGCGTCCCTGGCCTTCGGCATCGAAGGGCGTTTGAAAAACGTCCACGAGCCCGGACGCGGTGAGGCCGACGAACACGATCTTGTCCTTGAAGACCGCCGGATCCACCAGCGGCTTCTCGTCCGAAAGAAGCTGGATCTCGGACTGGATCAGGTGGCGCACCTCGTAGTGCTGGTAGGGG
>JACDBQ010000614.1 GCA_013694845.1 Acidobacteriota bacterium | reverse complement strand
GTGCGACGGCCTTGCATCGGGTGCACGTAACTACGAACTTGAGCGCGAATCCGGGCCGATCCGGACCTCAACCTGGCGGGTTTGTGCAGCCGACGCACAACCTGAGGGCGTTCAGCCACCTCCTTCGTAGTTACGTGCACGGTGCGCAAACGGCGGGGGGTGGCGACTGCCGCGACACCCCATCTGTCGCGATCCGTGCGCTGGGGCTCGACTACGACTTGGCGATGAGATGATCATGGGACCGATGACATCGAGCGACGACCCGCCCGAGCCACCCGCCGCCTGTCCGATCTGTGGGCGCGAGCTGTGGTCGGACGGCCTGCCGCCCGCACAGGACGGAACCGCCTGGATCTGTGGCGATTGTGACCAGGCGCGCAACTTCGAGGCGCTCGACCTGTAGGAATCGGATGCGCGGAGAGCAGAAGCGGGACGAATCATGGCGAAGTGCCGGCGATCGAGCGTATGGGTGCGCGTCACGCCATGCGCTCAACCACGGCCACGACGAAGGCATCCACGAACCCGACGCTGGCATCGGCGTATCGTGCATGAGGGCGACGACTCGCGGCAGGTCGGCATCGGTCAATGGTTCCAGGTGCCAGTCGGAGGCCGCCAGGTGGCGCAGAGTCCGCCTCGCGAGCTGCGCCTAAACGTGAACCGATGAGATGGCACTCCTCAGGCATGGTGGCCGACCGAACGCGCGACGGCTTGCATCGGGTGCACGTAACGACGAACTTGAGCACGAATCTGGCCCGATCCGGACCTCAACCTGGCGGGTCTGTGCAGCCGACGCACATCCTGGGGCCCTTCCGCCATCTCCTTCGTAGATACGTGCACGGTGCGCACACGGCGGGGGCTGGCGACTGGACGCCTCCCCTCGCAACCGGTGAGCGGCCGCGGTCGTATCGGGCGAGAGGGTCATACCGTCAGGTTACTCCGCGCCATCACGTGGTCGGAGTCCCCGCCCATCACCCGGTGACAGGTGCCGCACGATCGTTCACGGGTCGATTCGGTGCGGACGCACGATTGTTCGCCGATTCATCACGCCTTGTCGGTAGAGCGCACCCCGCATTGGGGATTTAGAGCGCACCAGACACTTGAGGAGGCACCGACATGACTCAGTTCCAGAAATCCCTCGCGGCCACGGTCGCGCTGCCCGCCGAGCCGCGGATCATCCGCCGGGGGCGGTTCATCGTCACGCTCATCGGTCTCGTGATGGTCGCGGTCGCGATCGGCGCAGGGGGGGTGCTGCTGACCGAGCAGATCCAGCCCACCGTCCCACCGTCCATCGATGCTGCCAACGTGACCGATGGATGGTTCCCTGCCATCAGCGCAGCGAACGAGGCCAAGCGGCTGGAAGCAGCCCGCCAGGCGGTCGACGGCTGGTCGGTCCGGCTCCTGGTGCCGACCGTCGATCAGGAGGTCCGCGACGGCTGGTCTTCGCGCTACCTCGTATCGGACGACGACTGAGCGGGTCCGGCGAGACGACGCCAGCCACGATGGCCGGCGTCGTTTCCGTTTGCGCGCAAGGGACTGGCATGCACGGCGTATCCTTCGCCCTTCGGAGAAATCGCGTACCACACGAGCGCGGTGAAATCATGACCGGGCAGCAGACGATCGGCCCCTTCCTTGGACGAGACGCCGAGCTCGCTGAGCTGCTGGCGGGACTCGACCAGGCGGAGCAAGGCCGCGGGCGCCTCTTCCTGCTGGGCGGTGAACCCGGCATCGGGAAGAGCCGGCTTGCAGATGAGCTCGCCGCGCGCGCCCGCGAGCGGGGCCACCTCATTCTCTGGGGTCGCGGCTGGGAGGATGCTGGAGCGCCTCCCTACTGGCCGTGGATCCAGGTGCTGCGCGCGTACGTTCGCAACGCCGAGGCGGAGGTGGTGCGTCGCCAGATGGGCGGCGGCGCCAGCGACATTGCGCAGATGCTCCCCGAGCTGCGCGACCTGTTCGGTGACCTCGCGCCGCCCACGGGGACGGATTCGGATGGGGCTCGCTTCCAGCTCTTCGACTCGGCCACCACGTTCCTGCGCAGCGCCGCAGCTGAACGGCGGATCCTCGTGATCCTCGACGATCTGCAGGCGGCGGACACGCCGACCATCCGCTACCTGCGGTTCCTCGCCAGCCAGCTGGGCGAGATGCGGCTCCTCGTCCT
>JACDBQ010000296.1 GCA_013694845.1 Acidobacteriota bacterium | reverse complement strand
GGCGGCGATTAGTTCATAGCCTCTCAGTGTTCGGTGCGGGGACTACCTGTCGGTGCTCCGTACCAACTGCTCTGCACCAGCACCCAGCACTGAGCACTGAGCACCGAGCACCGAGCACCGAGCAAACCTAGTCCGCAGTTGCCTTCTTCGCTCGCGTCGCCTTAGCCCGTGGAGCCCTCGGAGCCGCGGTCTTCTTTGCGCGGGGCGCCTTGGCCGCCTTCGGCTCTCGAGATGGTTTCGCTCGACCTCCGCGTCCTCGGCCCTTCTTTGCGTCCGGCTCCGGTTCCTCGTCGCTGGCGGGCTGCCCATCGAGAATCTCCTGCATCTCGATTTCACGGACGACGTCACCCTCCACCACTTCGGGCGCGGCTTCGACCGGCCGGTCAGCGTCGTGGATGTCGGGGATGTCGTCACCGGGCTGCCATGGCCGCGGGGCGCCGGGCGTGGTTGGCTGTTCGGGTTGGCCCGTGCCGTCCGAGGCCGCCTGCATCACGTTCCCCTGGAAGAGGCGCATCACTCCTTGGCGATCGCGCTCGATCCTGAAGAGACCGTCGCGCTGGCACGCACGCAGCAGATCCACGATGCTGGCGAAGCCGAACTTGCGTTCGTCGAACGTCGCATCGACATTGCGCATGAATTGCTTCGCCTGCCGCACATACATTGGCCAGCGCGGCGGCTGCTGCGCCGATTGGAACAGGCGTCGAACTTCGCTGACCCCTTCGGCGACACGAGGTTCCTGCGCGGGCGCCTGAGGCGATGGATCGCGCGGGCCCTGATCGCGCGAGCCCTGATCGCGCCGGCCCTGCCCCCGATCTCGATCTCGATCGCGATCCCGCTGCCCCTGCTGGGGTGAAGCGGGCGGCTGCGGGCCAGCCGGGACCTCGCTCACCTGCGTCAGGCCTGCGTCTTCGCTTCCACCGCCGGCCGCGCCGCTTTCGGTCAGCTCGACGACAACGTTGCGTCCCATCTCTCGCACGGTCACGTGTCCCGCCGCCGCGAGCTTGTCGGCGAAGTCGCGGAAGCTGCTCACACCATAGGTGCGTTCCGAAAAGGTCGAGTCCAGCTGCAGGAGGGTGCTCTTCAGCAGACCGAGCTGGGGCGAGACCTCGCGATCGCTGAGAATCTTGAGCGCGCGTCTGACGAGCGGTACGACCTGCTCCACCGGGGCCTGCGCGCCGCCGCCCGTTGGCCGGCCGCCGCGGTCCGATGACGGCCGCTTCGACGAGCTGATCAGATTTTCGTAGGCAATGAACTCGTGGCAGTTCCGCTGCATCACGTAGCTCGTGAAGGAGCGCCCGCCGACCACGAAGATCTGCTTGTCGTACTGCTTCAGTTTCTCGACCAGCGTGATGAAGTCACTGTCGCCGCCCACGATCACGTAGGCATTGATGTGCGGATGGGTGAACGCCATCTCCAGCGCGTCGAGCGCCAGGTTGATGTCGGCGCCGTTCTTGTCGCCGCCCGGCGTCAGATTCCGCTGAACCAGTTTGGTCGCGTGCTGCGTGAGAGTCCGGCTGTAGTCCCCAGCGCGCGACCAGTCGCTGTAAGCGATCTTGGACACGACGTCGCCGCGCTCCCTGAGCGCCTCGAGGACAACGCCGATGTCGAACTGCGTATTGAGAGTGTTCTTGACGCCGATCTCGATGTTGTCGAAATCGATGAATACCGCGATCTTGAGGCGTGTGTCTGCCAAAACTTGCTGATTCCTTTTGAGAGTAATCGGAGGGGCGTTCGCACTCGGCGTCGAACGCCAGGACCCCGCCTGACGGGCCTACACTCCGTCCCGGTCGGGGTCGGAGGCCGCGGGGGCAACGGTCAATTATGCCCCCTTTTTGACAACCCTGCCGAGAATCAGCTCACCTGGCTCGGATGTCGTAGGCGTAGATGGTGTCCTGGTCCTTCAGATAGAGCTTGCCGTTCGCGACGACGGGATGGCTCCACGTCGGGCTGGACCCGATCTTGAGCTCGAATCGTCCGTGCTCTTTGTAGCCGGCCGGGTTGGCCTCGGCCAGCCCGACGACCCCACGCTCACTGAACAGGTACAAGCGATCGTCGGCGAAGACCATCGAACCCTTGCCGACACTCCGGTCCTTCCAAGCCACCTCACCGGTGTCGAACTTCATCGCGGTCAGGATCGCGCTCGAGAAGCCGTATAAATGCTCGCCAACGAGGATGGAGCTCGCATGATGGTTCCGCATCTCGTTGGTGAAATACACCTCGCGCGCGTTGACGGTATTCCCCGTAGCGGAGAGCTCGAGCAGCGCCGCACCGGTTCCGTAGTCCGATGAAAGGAACACGCGATTGCCGCGGACGATCGGCGTCGCGATGTTGGCCGTCCGGTTGGCGACGCGGTCGTAGCTCCAGAGCAGCCGGCCGTCGCGCGTGTCGAGGCCCATCGCCCGGCGCGCGGTGAAGAAGACCGCCTGGGGAATCCCGCCGACTGTCTGGAGAATCGCCGATGAATAGCCGGCCTCGTCTCCCTGGCTCCGCCAGATCTCGGATCCATCGGTTTTCTTCAGCGCGACGATCGAGGCGCCACGTCCTCCCGCGTTGACCAGGATCCGATCCGCGAGGACGAGCGGCGATTCACTCAAACCCCACCGGATGTTGCTCCCGCCGAACTTCTTGAGCAGGTTGACCGTCCACGCCACCCGTCCGGTCGCAGCATCGAGCGACGTCAGATCGCCGCTCGCGCCGAGCGCGTACAACTGGGCGCCGTCGACGACCGGCGTGCCGCGCGACCCGTCGCCCATGTCATTGCCGAACTGCTGACCGTGAGCGCGGTCCCAGATTTTCTTGCCGGTGGCCGCGTCGAAGGCCATCACGTACTCGGTCCCCCCGCGGGCGCCCATGGTATACAGCCGTCCATTGGCGACGGCAAAGGACGAGTAACCGCTCCCCCCACCCGATACCTGCCACGCGAGCGGCGGGCCACCAGCGGGCCACGTTTTCATCAACCCTTTTTCCGCCGATTTGCCGTCGCGGTTCACACCACGCCACTGGGGCCAGTCATCGAGTCCTCGGTTCGAGACGACGGCGGTGAGTGACAGGACGGCCGTGGCGGTGACCAGGGCGCGCGACAGGCAGTTGTGAGTTCTCATAGGCTCCTTAGACGTTGAATCAGACCCCTGGGCCTTTGACGATCCTGATGGACTTCAATTCAATACGCGTAGCAGGTGTCTCGCCGTTGACCGGCATGGCGTCGATGGCTTCGAGCACCGCCATGCCGTCCACGACACGCCCGAACGCGGTGTACTTACCGTCGAGCGAAGGGGCGTCCCCCGTCACTAGAAAGAAAGACGTCGAGGCGGACCCGGGATCGTCTCCCCGCGCCATCGACAGCGTGCCCTTGACGTGCTTCGTCTGGTTGAACTCCGGCGGAAGTGTGCCGACGAGTTTCTGCTGCTCGTCGGTGAGCGGGCCGCCTCGGCTGTCGATCGAGCCGGTCTGGGCGGCGAACCCCTTGACGACACGGTGAAACGCCATCCCGTCGAACACACCGGCTTGCGCGAGCCGCAGGAAGTTGCGAACGTGACCCGGCGCGAGCGCCGGTGAGAACCCGAGCGTCATCGACCCGACGCTGGTCTCGAGCACGGCGCGATACTCCGTGAGCTGCTCCACGGTCTCGGTCGAAAAAGGCTGGGGCGCCGGGAGCGGCGTGTCGCGGATCGTCACCGACACGATTCCTAGGCGCGCCGCCGGAAACCCTTCGGCTGACGCCGACGCCTCCGAAATCTGCTGAACGACCGCCATGCCCTGCGAGACGCGACCAAAAATCGTGTACTTCCCGGTCAACGCGGGCTGGTCGGTGACACACACGAAAAACTGCGAGCCGGCACTATCGGGCTTGTTCGGCTGCAGCACCGCCGCGACTGCACCACGGGTGGCAGGCTCGCTGCTGAACTCGGCCTTCAGCAGGCCGAGCCCACCGGTGCCGTACGACTTCACCCTGCCGGCGTCCTTCGACAGCGGGTCTCCCCCCTGGATGATGCCGAGTTTCACCACGCGATGGAAAATCGTACCGCTGTACGCCCCTTCGCGCGCCAGCTTCATGAAGTATCCGACGTGATTCGGCGCGAGCTCCGGCTTCAGGTCGATCACGAACTCACCTTCGGTGGTGTTCACGACCGCCTGCTTGCCGGCCATCTCTGCCGGCTTCAGGGGTGTGGTGAAAAAGGCCTGCAGGAGAAATGCGATGACGACGAACATGGACGTCATTGTAGGCCGGCGTCACGGCTCAAACGCGAGGATCACGAAGAGCACAACGGACACAAAGGACTTCACAGGGAACTGATCTGGCCGTCGCGTCCCTCTTTGTGCTCATGGTGCCCTTGGTGGTCACCGTGATGAGAGCCGTGCAGTCGCGCTCTTTACTCGTAATGCAGCGCCTTGACCGGGTCGAGGCGCGCGGCGCGGACGGCGGGGTAGAGGCCGAACACGAGGCCGATGCTCACCGACACGACGAACGCGAGCACGATGGACGACGTCGTGACGATCGTGGCCCATCCCGCGAGTCGGCCGATGGCCTGGGAGAGCCCGACCCCGACGACGATCCCCAGAACGCCGCCCGCCAGCGAGATGATCGTCGTTTCCGTGAGGAACTGGCGGATGACGTCCTTGCGGCGCGCGCCGATCGCCCGGCGGACACCGATCTCGCGGGTGCGCTCCATCACGCTCGCCAGCATGATGTTCATGATGCCGATGCCGCCGACGAGGAGCGAAATCGAAGCGATCGCCACCATGACCATCTCGAAGATCCGCTGAGTCCGCCGCTGCTCGGCGAGGAGCTCCGCAGGCGACACGATCGTGAAATCACCGGCTTCACGATGCGACACGTTCAGCAACCCGCGAAGCAGCGCAGCCCCGGCCGGGATGTCGGCGCCGGTCTGCATCTGCAGGTAGATGCCATCGATCTCGTCCTTCTGTCGGGTCTGGCCGTCTTCGAGGCGGAAAATCGCCGAGTAGAGCGGCACGTAGATGAGATTGTTCCGGTCCTGTGCGGGCAACCCGCCGACATCCGCCTGCACGGTGAGCTGCGGGCCCGCCACACCGATCACCTGGAACCACTGGTCGTTGACCTTCACGTGCTGCCCGACCGGATCCTGTGCACCAAAGAGCGACGCCGCCGCTGCTTCGCCAAGAACTGCGACCGGGGCCGCACCGGCGGTCTCCGCCTCGTCGAAGAAGCGCCCGGTCACGAGCTGAAGATTGGCAATCGCCACATAACCGGGACTGACCCCGTAGACGATCGGTGCATCAGCCTGCGGGCGAGGCAGCAATTTCGACGGCGTGAAGCGCTTGCGTGCGCTCGAAGCGGACACCCCTTCGAGGTTCGCCTCGATCATGCGGAAGTCCTTGAAGCTCAGGCCGGCCGAGAGCTTGCGGATCTTCTGGAGCGCCTGTTGATCCGGTGCTTCGCGCGCTTCGACGATCAGGTTGCGGACGCCGAGCTGCTCGATGAACGCCATCACCTCCTGCTGCGCGCCGGCGCCGATCGACAGCATGGCGACCACCGCCGCCACACCGAAAATCATCCCCAGCATGGTCAACAGCGAGCGAAGCTTGTGGGCGCGGAGGTTCTCGAAGCCAAGTCGAAGATCCGGCAGAAAGTCCGACGTGGTGCCGGTGATGCGCGCGGGACTCACTTTCCGCCTCCGGCGGGCAGCGGCGATGTCGAGGCGGCGGGCCGCGGCGCGGCGGCGGCGTTGGGATCGATGAGGGCGATCTCGACTCCTTCGTCCACGCCGTCGAGCGCGATCCGGCTCTCGGTGCGCTGGACCACCTTCACCTCGCGCGATTCGAACCGGTCGCCGGCTTTCAGGAACACATGGTTCTTCCCGTTCTTTTCAAAAACGGCCTGGCGCGGCACGTGCAGCGCGCCGTCGATCTCCTTGCCCTCGATGAAGACCCGCGCCGACGAGCCTGCCTTGAGCTGCGGATCCGGAGACTCGAACTGGAAAGTGACGTCGAACAGCCGTGACACCGACGCGGTCGGTTCGAAGAAGCCGCCGCGGCTGGCGAGCCCTGAGAGCGCGCCCACCTTTGCTTTGAACGCCCGGCCGGGCAGGGCGTCGACCGACACGTCTGCGATCTGACCTTCGACGAGGTTCGTTCTGTCGCTCTCGTCGATCTTCGCGCGCAGCTCCATCCGGCCGGACTCGATGACGTCGAGCACCGGCCGTCCGGGCCACACGGAATCCCCTTCGCGATATTCCGGCAGCACCATGCCGAAGAAGAACATCCCGCCCGATGCGTCGCGGTTCTCTTTCACGGAGACCACACCGTCGACGGGCGCCTTCAACACGAGGCTGTCGATCACCTGCTGGGCGCGCTGCCTCGCCATCTGCGCCTTGGTGCGCTTCTCGTCGACCACCTGCAGCGAAGCCTGGCTCGTCGCAGAGCGGGACTTGACGTCTTCTTCGAGCTGGACGAGCCGGCGTTTGGCCTCCTCGAAGGAAAGGAGATTTTTCTGTGCGTCGATCGGACTGATGAACTCGTTCCCCTGCGCGTCGAGCTCCGCGCGCCGGACGTCGAATCGCGCGGTCAGCAGTTCCACGGCGTCGGTGGCAATCTGCACCTCACGGTCCGCTTTCATCTTGACAATTTCCTGCTCGGCCTCGGCCAGCTCGGTTCGCGCCTGCTCGACCGCATATAACTGGTCCGCCGGATCGAACTCCATCACCACCTCACCGGCCTTGACCGAGATACCGGTCGGCACCATCTTGACGATGCGCAGCATGCCGCCGACGGGCGGGGTGATCATGGCGACGGTCCGGCCGGCACGCAGCTCGCCGGTCGCGTGCACATTGAGCTTCAGCGGTCCGCGCACGACTCGCGCCGTCGGAAGACCGCTGGATTTCTCGGGCAGACGAGGGACGGCTACTGCGATCGCCGCGCCGAGCCCCACGACCAGCACGACCACCGCGGTCCAGGCAACCCTGCGCTTCATCACGGTCTCCTGATCAATTCGGCCGATGGACGCCGGGTCGCGATCCGGTCTCCAGGGGCGACACCTGAGGTCACCACCGCCTGTTCCTTGCCACGTCGCGAGATCTCGATCCGCTGCTCGCGAAACATCGATCCGTCGAGCTGGTAGACGATCGGTGATCCATCTTTCTGAGAGACCGACTCTGACGGCACGAGCACGACGTCAGGAATGCGCTCGGTCGCGATCCGCGCAACCGCCGTCATGCCGGGGCGTATCCGCGGATCCCCTTCGAGGAGCACGAGCCCGAGATCGAAATTCTTGGGCGGAGGCCAGCCCGAACTGAAGTCGACACGGGCAAGGAGCGAGATCCTGTCGATACGCGCTTTGAACTCCCGGCCCGGCACCGCCTCGATCTTCACCATGGCGTCCTGGCCGGGGTTCAGGCGACCACGGTCCGACTCGTCGAGCCGTGCTTCGAGGTGGACGGAAGACAAGTCAGGCAGTTCGAGAACGTTCGCGCCCGCCCAGGCACGATCGCCTTCGCGGAACTCCTGCTCGCCGCCGCCGAACATGCCGCCGGACCTGGGGTTCGGCAGCACGTTGATCATGCCGGCGGCAGGCGCCTTCAGCTCGAGATTCTGCAGGCCACGCTGCGCCCGTTCGAGATCGGCGATGGCTTTCTCGCGCCTGCGGCGCTTGCCGGCGACGCTGGCTTCGGCCGCGGTCTTGTCGGACCTGATCTTCGCCCCGAGCTCCTTGAGCCTCTGCTCAGCGTCATTCACCACGAGCTTGGCCTGTTCGAGCTGGATCCGCGGGATCGTGTCGCCCTTCTGCACGTCGAGCTTGGCGCGCTGCAGGTC
Source organism: Acidobacteriota bacterium (assembly GCA_013694845.1). GTDB lineage: Bacteria > Acidobacteriota > Vicinamibacteria > Vicinamibacterales > 2-12-FULL-66-21 > JACDCA01. The sequence continues at coordinate 231 of JACDBQ010000296.1, read as the reverse complement.
GTACTGCGCTTTCATCAGGGCGGTCGAGTTCTGCTCTTCTGTGATTCTCGACAGGGCCTTCGTCTGCTCGATCTCGGCGTCCGCCTGACGCAGCTCGGATTGCTTTTCCTGAATCGTGCGCTGCAGCGTGGATCCGTCGAACTGCACGACGACATCGCCCGGCTTCACGGTGGTTCCGCTCTTCGCCAGTTTGATGATCTGGAGCTCGCCGGACTGCACCGGCGACGACAA
>JACDBQ010000604.1 GCA_013694845.1 Acidobacteriota bacterium | reverse complement strand
CTCGTGGAGTTCTTCACCGCGGCGGGCAAAAAGGGTATCGCCATCAATCGCTACAAGGGTCTGGGCGAGATGAACCCCGACACCCTGTGGGATACGACAATGAATCCGGCGACCCGAACGCTGGCTCAGGTCAAAGCCGAAGATCACCTGGAAGCCGACCTGATGTTCACGACGCTGATGGGCGATCAGGTCGAGCCGCGCCGCAAGTTCATCGAAGACAACGCGCTCGACGTCAAGAACCTCGACATCTGATCCGCGCTCATCTCGCATGACCGACATCTCCCTGCATAAGTTTCCCGTCAATATCGAAGACGAGATGAAGCGCTCGTACATGGATTACGCCATGAGCGTCATCATTGGACGCGCGCTGCCCGACGTTCGCGACGGCCTCAAGCCGGCCCACCGCCGCGTGCTCTATGGCATGCGGTCGATGGGGCTCGCCTCGAACCGTGCCTACCGCAAGTGCGCCAAGATCGTCGGCGAGGTGATGGGCAACTATCACCCGCACGGGGACGCGTCCATCTACGACACCCTGGTCCGCCTCGCGCAGGATTTCAACATGCGTTATCCCCTGGTCGACGGCCAGGGGAACTTCGGATCCATCGACGGCGACCCGCCGGCGGCGATGCGCTACACGGAAGCGCGCCCCGAAAGTCTCGCCGAAGCGATGATGACGGATCTCGATAAGGAGACCGTCGATTTCGTTCCTAACTACGACGAGACCACCGAAGAACCGACTGTTCTGCCAACCACATTCCCGAACCTGCTGGTCAATGGCTCGACCGGCATCGCGGTCGGTATGGCGACCAACATCCCCCCGCACAACATGCGGGAGATCATCGACGGGGTCATCGCGGTCATCGGCCAGAAGGGTCAGTCGAAGGAGGCGCGCACGCGCGCGTTGCTCCTCTCGGTGCCCGGGCCCGATTTCCCGTCCGGCGGCTTCCTGGTCGGGCGCCAGGGGATCTTCCAGGCCTACATGACGGGCCGTGGGTCTCTCACCCTGCGCGCGAAGGTGGAGATCGAAGAGTCGAAGAAGGGTGATCGCGTGTCGATCATCGTCAACGAGATTCCATACCAGGTGAACAAGGCGAGGCTGATCGAGAAGATCGCCGAGCTCGCACGCGAGAAGGTGATCGAAGGCATCTCGGATCTGCGGGACGAGTCGGACCGGGATGGCATGCGGATCGCCATCGAGCTGAAGCGCGGCGAGGTGCCGGAGGTGATCCTCAACAACCTTTACAAGCACACGCAGCTGCAGACGACCTTCGGCATCATCATGCTGGCGATCGTCGGGGGTCGACCCCGCGTCCTGAGCCTGCTCGACGTCATCGAACACTTCGTCGAGTTCCGTCGCGAGGTCGTCCGGCGCCGCACTGAGTTCGAGCTGCGCAAGGCCGAGGCCCGCGCCCACATCCTCGAAGGACTGAGGATTGCGCTCGACCATCTGGACGAGGTGATCAGGCTCATACGAAGCTCCAAGAATCCGGCCGAGGCTCGCGACGGACTGATCACCAGCTTCAAGCTGTCACTGATCCAGGCGCAGGCGATCCTGGACATGCAGCTGCAGCGGCTCACCGGGCTCGAGCGCCAGAAGATCCTCGACGAGCTCGCCGAGATCATGAAGACCATCGAACGGCTGCGCGCGATCCTGTCGAGCGAGGCGCTGCTGATGGAGGTGGTCGTTGGCGAGCTCAAGGCCGTGCGCGAGCGCTACCTGGACGAGCGCCGCACGACGATCATCGACGAGAGCGGGGAGTTCCGGATCGAAGACCTCATCGCGGACGAGGACGTTGCGATCACCGTCACCAACACCGGCTACATCAAGCGGACGGCGATCACCACCTACCGCATGCAGCGCCGCGGGGGCAAAGGCCGCATCGGCATGCGGACGCGGGAAGAGGATTTCGTCAGCCACCTCTTCATCGCGTCGACCCACTCGTACATCATGATCTTCACCGACCATGGGCGAGCGTACTGGCTCAAGGTCCACGCGATCCCCGACGCCGGCGCCGGCGGCAAGGGAAAAGCCATCGCCAACCTGGTCTCGATGCAGGAGGGGGAGAAGATCGCGGCCTTGCTGGCGGTCCGTGAGTTCCCCGCCGAGGCCGATCAGCAGTTCGTCGTGATGGGCACGTGCAAGGGCGTGATCAAGAAGACCGACCTGACCGACTTCAGCAATCCACGCGCGGGTGGAATCATCGCCATGGGAGTGGACGAGGGCGACGCGGTCATCGCGGTCGAGTTGTCGGGCGGCAAGGAACAGATTCTCATCGGCACGCGCGACGGAATGGCGATCCGTTTCGAGGAGACCGGCGTCCGCTCGATGGGCCGATCGGCCTACGGCGTGCGAGGCATCACCTTGCGGGAGGATGACGAGGTGGTGGGCATGGAGATCGTGCGCCCCGGCGGGACAATCCTCACCGTTGCCCAGAACGGCTACGGCAAGCGGACGGGGCTCGACGAGTACCGGATCACGTCACGCGGCGGATACGGGATCATCAACATCCAGACCTCGGATCGCAACGGCAAGGTGGTCGGGATCGTTTTCGTGACCGACGACGATCAGCTGATGCTGATCAGCCATCAGGGCATGATTCTTCGGACGCGCGCGGGAGACATCCGCTCGATTGGTCGGGCAACGCAAGGCGTCCGCCTGATCGAAATGGAAGAAGGCGACATGGTGGTCGCCGTCGCCAAGCTCGCCGAGAAGGACGAGGAAATTGGTGAGGCTCCAGAGGCTCCTGCGGAGCCTTCGGAGTGATTGCGGCTTGCTGACTCAGAAATCCAAGATCCGTCGAGCAGCAGCTCGCAATCCGCACTCCACAATTACGCGAGCTCCAGCTTGGCAAACTTCGACAGAAGCTTTTTGACGCCGACGGTGTTGAATCTCACCGTGACCTTGATGTCGTCGGCGTGATCTTCGACCGCGATGACGTTGCCGACGCCGAACTGCGGGTGGCGCACCCGCATTCCGGCCCGGTCCGGCTTCGCG
>JACDBQ010000585.1 GCA_013694845.1 Acidobacteriota bacterium | reverse complement strand
ATCCTGAGCGAAGCGAAGGAGGCATGACCCAGCTCAAGGCCATTGCTCTCGCATCCCTGCTACCGATGAACCGGAGGAAGGGACCGGCTCACCTCGCCCCCGATGCGTTTGCCCAGCCGGTAGCCGTCTCCTACGGCGTCGAGGAAGTGGATCCCGCCGTACACCCGGGACATCCCATTCTCCCTGGCGGCCTGCGTGAAGCCGGTGAATCGGCGGGTCACATCCGGCAGCGAGATGCTCGTGGCCTCGAAGCTCACCTGGTCGCCGAAGTGACCGATCAGCACCTCGGCTGCCGCCGCTGAAAGCATCGCGGCGGCCGACGGATACTCGGGAATGGGCGGAATGAAGAAGGGTGGTGGGATGACGCCGGGTGCCGGCCAGAGGAGCGGCAGCCAGTTCGCGCCGGCCTCGGTCTCGTGGTTGCCGTCCTCGTCCGCCCGGCGAATCGCGGTGTACGGCCGCCAGGTGCGGAAGCGGTACTTGGCCTCGAAACAGGCGATGCCTGCGTCAGCCATCGCGAAATGCACCTGCGCCATGACGCGGGCCGCGCGCCAGGAGTCGAGATTGTTTCGCTGAATAACGCTGTTGGCGATCCGATTCCAGACCATGAATTCCTCGAACCAGAAGCGCGCGATCTCGGTCTGGTCCGCCGTCCGCGTCGAGCTGTGCAACCTGCCGATCGACTTGAGGTAGTTGAGGTCGCGAGCATAGCGCCGGCTCCCCAATGGATCCGGCCCGTCGAGGCGATGCTTCTTCGGGTCGACGACGAAGGGCTCGAGCCGGCCCCAGCCGGGGAAGAGCGCGATGGGGCCGAGCGGCGCCGCATCGAACGGCGGCGTAAAGTCGTAGTCACCCGGTTCGCCGGTCGGCACATAGGCCGGCCGGGTTATTGGCCCCTCACGGGGAGGCCAAGGGCCTACCGGGATACCGTCGCTCGCCCTCCTGTCCAGGTTTGCGTTGGCAGACCGCCGGCCGAGGGCCACGCCTTGGGTCTTGGCGGCCCCGTCCGGAACGGCGGCGAGCGCGGCGACATACTCCGCATCGATCTTCGTCTGTTGGGTGGGCGACAGCGCGACCAGTACGTCCCGAGCGGCGGTCGCGACCGCCGCCTCGAGCGAGGCTCCCGGAAATGACAGGTCGGCCGTGTAGGGCCGGTAGCGGCGTTCCACCCCGTTCACGGCGTCGTGAATGGCGGCATGCAGGATCGCGAAGGCTCGTGAATCGATGATCGGGCCCGGATCGACCATGAGGTCACTGGCGATGGCGGTCCAATGGGTAACCGCGTTCCCCTCGCGATCGGGTCTCTGGGCGGCCGCCGGTGCGGCCCCAGCGTGGGATGGTTCCGCCGGATCGGGTTCGCACGCCACCCCGAGGGACAGCATCAACGGCAGGGCCAAGCGGTGGGACCACCGGCAGGACGAAATAGTTGAATGAGCGGGCATTGGTACCTCGTCGGATCTGTTGGGTTTCTCAGGTCCGGCGATATGTCGCGCCGGGCCCGGATCCAGCCATCAGCGGGACCGATGAAGCACGATGGTAAGTGGGCGGGACTCGCCGCCGCGTCGGGAGAACGGCCCAGATCGACGCGTCAGCGGGGTGGGTAATTCTGTGTAGCGGTGTTGGACGAGGTGGTGCTGACCGGATCCGCCTCGGGCAACTCCCCCGCCGACCGTCGACACCGCCCGGCTGGGAGCGCGGACGTGCTAGCGCGCCCCCGTGCGGTGTGACTCCGCGAGCAGCGCACGCACCGAGTCGAGCGACCCATCGTGCGGCCCCGGGTTGAGACCGAGCACCCGGGCCAGCAGGGGATACACGTGGATGTTCCGGAACGGGGGCACGGTGACGCCCCGCCGGAAGGCGGGGCCGCGCGCGATGAAGATGGCGCGCATCGCGGAGAGCGAGTCGTCGTACCCGTGGTTCCCCAGGATGATCTCCGCCGGGGCATTCGCCGCCGGACGGCGTGCGATCGTCCAGCCCTGGTCCGCGATCGCCACCAGGGGAGCGACGCGCGGGCTCCCCTCGAGATGAAACCGGGCGGGAAGCTCGGCCCGGCGATACACTGCGAGATGGGGCGCCCGCCGGAGCCCGCGATAGACCGAGTCCTCCAGTCCCTCCTCGGGCCAGGCCGTGAGCAGCGCGGACATCTCGTCCACCCGCACCGCCTCGGGCGAGACGTAGTCGTCCAGCCAGACGACACGTTTGGGGCTGGTCGGGGCCATGCCATGGTCCGATACGATCACCAGGTTCACGTCGCTCCGTCTTCTTCCGGCCAGACCGGTGACCAGCAGTCCAATGAGGCTGTCGACCCGCGCGATCGCGCGGTTGGTTTCCGGGGTATCGGGGCCATACTCGTGACCCGCGTTGTCCACCCCGCTGGAATAGAGGGTCAGAAAGGTCGGTCGCCGCTCGGCGGGCAGGTCGAGCCAGTGGAGCAGCCGCCGGACCCGCGCGCTGTCCGGCATGTCGCCGTCGAACGGCATGAAGTAGCTGGGACGCACCCCATTGATCGGGGCCTCGCTCCCAGGCCAGAATAAGGGGGCGGTCCGCTGCCCCTGGCGCTCCGCGGTCACCCAGATCGGGTCGGCCAGGTAGAACCGGCGGTCTCTCGCCGCGTCTCGGTCCCAGAGTGAGAAGCGGGCATCGAGGTCCGGCGCGGTGAAGACGTTGCCCAGGATGCCGTGTCTCGCCGGGTAGCGGCCGGTCACGACAGTGTAGTGATTGGGAAAGGTCTTGGTGGGAAACACCGGCACCATCGCCTCCGCGCGCACCCCCTCCCGAGCGAGGCGTAAGAGATTGGGCGTCAGCCCGCGCTCGAGATAGTCCCACCGGAAGCCGTCGAGCGACACCAGCACCACCGTCGCGCGCTCGGGTTCAGTCGAAGGCGACGCCTCGCGCGTCCTCGCCTGGCACCCGCC
>JACDBQ010000558.1 GCA_013694845.1 Acidobacteriota bacterium | reverse complement strand
GGCGATCGCGTGCGGCGCCCGGGAAGAGGGTGAGATCAAGGCCTGGACGCGCTGCGGCATGGGCCCGTGTCAGGGGCGGATGTGCCGCGACTCCGTCTCCGCGCTCCTCTCCGCCTCCACGGGAGCGGCACCGCCGGGCGGACCCTGGGCGGCGCGGCCGCCGCTGCGTCCGGTGCCGCTGGACCTGCTGACCGGGACCTTCGAGTACGGAGACATCCGAATGCCCGAGCCCGCGCCGTCATGAAGTTGGGCCAGCGACCGGCGGTCCAAGGCCCGTGGAGCGACGCCATGAATGCACCATTGCCAGGCGCCAGAATCTCCGCGAGCTACTATGCGCCACTCGTCGCGCAGGCCGACGCGATCGAAGCGCGGTATCGGGCCCAGACGACGGCATCGGCGAGACTGGCGGAGCAGGCGCGTGGCGTGTTTCCCGGTGGCTCGACGCGTCAAGGAGTCTTCAGGCGCCCCTATCCCTTCTACGTCACGGAAGCCTCCGGCAGCCACCTCGTCGACGCGGATGGCCGCCGGATCGTGGACTTCTGGTTCAATGCGGCGGCGCTCCCGCTCGGTCACGCCGACCCCGACGTGGTAGCGGCGCTCGCCGCGCAGCTGCCCAAGGGCACGGCGTACTTCGCGCCGACCGCGCTGGAGATCGCCCTTGGCCAGGAGATCTGCGGCCGGGTCCCTTCCGGCGAGCGGGTGTTCTTCGCCAACACCGGCGGCGAAGCGGTGATGATGGCGCTTCGTGTGGCGCGCCGCTTCACGGGCCGACCGCTGGTCGCCAAGTTCGAGGGCAGCTTCCACGGCAGCCACGACGACGTCCTGTGGTCGGTTTCGCCCGCGGCCGCCGACTGCGGGCGGGCCGACTCGCCCACGCCAGCGCCAGGGTCGGGCGGCCTGCTGTCAGCCTCCGGCCGCACCATCGTCCTGCCGTTCAATGACCTGACCGCGACGCGCGAGATCGTGCAGCGCGAGGCCGGGCAGCTCGCCGCAATCATTGTCGAGCCGGTTTCGAACCGCATGGGCTTCGTGCTTCCTCGTCCCGGATTCCTCGAGAGCCTGCGCGCACTGTGCGATGAACACGGTATCGTCCTCATCTTCGACGAGGTGCTCTGCTTCCGCGTCTCGTATCGGGGCATGCAGGGGATGCTGGGAGTCACGCCGGACCTCACCGTCCTGGGCAAAATCATCGGTGGCGGCTTGCCGGTCGGCGCCGTCGCGGGCAAGGAGGCCATCCTGGCGGTGCTCGCCGAGGGTGACGGGCGCGTCTACCATACCGGCACGTTCGCGGCCAATCCGATGACGATGACGGCCGGCCTCGCCACGCTGCGGATGCTGAAACCGGAGGTCATCGAGTCCCTCAACGGCAAGGGCGCCCGCGTCCGCGACGAACTGCGGCGGCTGTGCAGTGGCCTGCCGCTGCAGGTGACGGGCGTAGGGTCGCTCTTCAAGGTCTCCGCCACCGGCAACGAGCTGGTGAACTATCGTTCCACTCTACAGACGGACGTCACCTGGCAGGAAACCGCTTCGCTGGCGCTGCTCAACGAGGGGTGTCTGCTGACAACCCAGCTCCACGGGTGCGTGGCGATGAGCACGAGCGATCAGCAGATCGACCTGCTCCTCGCAGCCTTCGACCACCTCCTGCACTCCGCGCGATGACGTCTCGTGCGACGCTGCGGCCGCGGGTCTCATGCGGCCGGACCCAGCGACCCGGCCGTGGGACAGTTGTCAGAGGTCGAAGCTTCCTGTCCCTGTCTGCTCCAGACGTGTGAGGTTAGTGTTTCGTCTTCTGAGACCGTGGCCACAGCGCGACCTGACACCCGGCGCGTGCGACATATGTACGACGTCTCCGGCGCAGCAAGCCAGCCGAGGGCCAGGGCCTGGGACACACCTGAGGAGACTCCGATGCTAAGACTCCACGGCGTCATTCCAGCCCTGACAACTCCCTTCCGTGAGGATCGGTCGCTCGATCTCGACGGGTTCCGCCGGTTGGTCGAGTTGGTGATCGCCGACGGGGTGCACGGGTTGCTCGTGAACGGGTGCACCGGCGAGTCGTGGGCCCTTAACGACGACGAGCGGGCGCAGGTGTTCGCAGCCGCCGTGAAGCAAGCCGCCGGGCGCCTGCCCGTGATCGTCGGCTGCGGCGCCATGATCGCGAAGAAGGCGATTGCCAAGGTCCGGCAGGCCGAGCGCGCCGGCTGCGACGCGGTGATGATTCAGCCTCCCAGCTACGTGATGCCGAGCGAAGACGAGGTGCGCGACTACTACCTCGAGATCGTACGGGCCACTTCCCTGCCCGTCGTCGTCTACAACATCCCGCGACGCACCGGAATCCATCTTTCGGTGGCTCTGGTGGAACGGCTCGCGGACGAGCCCAACGTGCTCGCGCTCAAAGAGAGCTCGAAGGACTTCCTTGTGCTCTCCGAAATGATCCGCCGTCTGGGGGACCGCGTCGCCGTGTTCGCCGGCTACGCGGCGCTGCTGGGGATGGCGGCCATTGCCGAAGGGGCGGTCGGCTACATGGATTCGACGACGCCGGTCATTGGCGCGCGGTCGGTGGAGTTCTTCGATGCGGCGAGGTCCGGGAACCTCGCGCGCGCGCGTGTCCTCCAGGCGGAGATGGTGCGGCTGAACGCCGGTTTCTTCGGCGTCGGCACGTTTCCCGCGGGCGTGAAGGCCGCGCTCGACTTGCTGGGGCGTCCCGGCGGCTACACGCGGGACCCGATCAAGCCGCTCGACGGGCCGGCGCGGGCGAAGATACGCGGAGTGCTCGAAGAGATAGGGCTTCTGCCCAGCGCCGTCCGAGTGTGAGGCGGCGCTCGAGCACCCACCATGCACCTGGGAACGGCGCCACGTCTCCTCAGCGGACGGAGGGTGGCGATGAGCGCAGGGCCCGAGCAAATTGCCGGGGGAGGCGAGAGAAGGATTGGTCTGCAAGGTCGCTGTGGTCACGGGGGGCGGGACAGGCATCGGCCGTGCGGTCGCTCGCGCCCTGGCCGATGAAGGGTACGCCGTGGTGATCGGCGGGCGTACCCTCGCCTCGCTCGAGGACAGTGCCGCTGCCAGGGCCGGCATTGTCGCCGTCGAGACCGATGTGTCTCGCGAGGCTGACGTCGAGCGGCTCTTCGAGGCTTGCGACGAGCGGTTCGGACGCCTCGACGTGCTCGTGAACAACGCGGGGGTCACGGGACCCGTGTGCGGCGTGGAGGCGATGGACACGACAGCCTGGGAGGAGACCTTTGCCATCAACGTGCGCGGCGTCATGCTGTGCATCAAGCATGCGATCCCGCGGCTGAAGGTCGCCGGCGGCGGCGCGATTGTGAACATCTCCTCGCTGATGGGGCTGCGTGGGCAGCCGATGCGAAGCGCGTACGCGGCCACGAAATTCGCGGTCATCGGGATCACCGAATCCGTGGCGCACGAGGTCGGCATCCACAATATCCGGGTGAACGCGCTGTGCCCGGGCGCCGTCAACGGCGAGCTGATGGGGCGGGTCGTCGCACGCCGCGCCGAGGTCGAAGGGCGTTCGCCGGAAGAGATCACTGGCAAGTACACCGACGTCGCGGCGCTCAGGCGGTGGGTCGAGCCGGAGGAGGTGGCGCGCGCGGTCGTGTTCCTCGCGAGCGACGGGGCAGGCGCCATCACGGGGGAGCGCATCAAGGTGGATGCGGGAAGGCTGTGACAGAACCCGCTGCTTCGATCCGCACTTACCGCATTGCCGTCATCCCGGGGGACGGCGTCGGCCACGAAGTCGTGCCCGAAGGTGTGCGTGTCGTCGAGGCCGCGGGCGCCCGCTTCGGCGCGACCTTTATCTGGACAACCTTCGACTGGAGCTGCCGGCGCTATGCCGCAACGGGCCGCTTCATGCCGGACGACGGTCTGGAGATGCTCCGCGCGCACGATGCGATCTTCCTGGGCGCCGTGGGGTGGCCGGGCGTGCCGGACCATGTCTCGCTCTGGGGCCTGCTCCTGCCGATTCGCCGCCAGTTCGAGCAGTACATCAACCTGCGTCCGGTGCGACTGCTGCCCGGGATCACATCGCCGCTGGTCGGGCGTGGACCGGGCGACATTGACTGCATCATCGTCCGCGAGAACTGCGAGGG
>JACDBQ010000288.1 GCA_013694845.1 Acidobacteriota bacterium | reverse complement strand
GTGTCGTCGGCAGCGGCCTCGGCTAGCGCCTCCGGGACGGCAATCGTCCGGAGCGTCTGATTCAACCAGCAGACGTCGAGCGTGCGGCGAGTGCTCAGCGCCTCGGCGCCGCCCGGTGCACTGACGCGACTGCCGATCTCGGAGTAGAGCGGAGCGATGGCCTTGAAGAAACGATCGCGAATATTCGCGACGTGCGCCTGGCGCAGAAGGCCCGACGATCCCACCCGCCGGTCCGTGCCTTCGCGTTCGACCGATCGTGCGGCGGCACGGATCGACGGCCCGGACGCAAGTAATGACGTCGACGATTCACGTTCCTGTACAGCAGGGACGTTCAGTTCCAGGACCAGCGTGTCGGGCGTCTGGCCGCGCACAGTAGATTCCCTCATGGGTGAGCGCATGATGCCGAACGACACCCCGGCATCCCTTCTCATCGTCATAAGGACGGCGTCGGTGGCTTTGACGGCGAAGTGGGTGCCGTAGCGGTTGCGGGCATGCTCGCGCGCGTCGTGGACCGGCCGGGCCGTGACGATCGACGGCGTTTGCGGCGGACGGCCCTCGCGTCGCGCCTTCCACAATTGCAGCGGAAGAGAGAGCGCAACAAGCCTCGCGACGTCGCCGATGCGAAGCCTGGGATCCTCCGGAATCGCGCGGATCGCGGCGGCGATCCCGGGGAGCAGTGACGCGAGGTTGGCCTTGAACGCCGCCATCCCCGCTGAATCGATCGCCACCGATGCGTCGTCGAAGGTGCGTTCCAGCAGGTCGGCTGGCGTGGTGACGAACGGCTCTGTTGCCGCATTGACGCGGACCTTCTGGGTGACCGCCGCCAGCGCCAGCGCGACCTCGAGAGCCCCGCGACGCGGAGTCGCGCGGAGCTTGGAATCGATCAGCCGGTCGAGACGTTCGCGCGCGCTGGTGATTGTGCTGGCGGGCGAGCCCCCGTCGGGCGGACGGCTCTCAGGCCGCGGTGTTCCCTGGTCGGGCCGGTCTGCCGGGTGCTTTGGTTGTGCCATCGCTACTTGTCCGTTTCCATGAGGAAGCCGAAGTCGAAGCTCTTCACCTCGGCGTAGACCGGGGGCAGTCGTCCGCGATTGAACGAGATCTTGAGGCCGTAGCGGGTCTTAGCCGTCTCGGCCACGAATACCTTCAGGTCCACCTCGGTGTAGGCGTGGGTCCCCTTGTCGGTCGTGTCGATCAGCTTGGTCTCGTCGTTGATGCGCGACTCGTCTCGGAACAGTTGGCGGAGGACGGTGTTTGCCTCGAGCGCGATCCGCCGCAGCGGAATCTGCGTGTTCGGGTTGTCGAAGTAGATCGTCAGTCCGGCGCCGCCCTTGTAGCGGACGATCTTGTTCACCGCGGGTGCGGCAGGCGCGGCGGGCACGGTTGCCGCCTCCACGGCTCCGGCGCCCAGGCTCTGGCCCGCTTCGACGCCGACCGGCAGGATGAAGCCGCGCCAGAAGCCGCGCCGCCCCAGGAACCCCTTGGTCATCGTCCGCAACTGGAATCCGCTGTCCATCACGAAGTTCGTCACGTTGAAGTTGGTGGGGTCACCTTCGAGCTTTACCCCAACGTCGACCAGCCATCCGGCGATGATGTTGGACTGTCGGGCACGGAGCAGCTTGTTGAGCTCTTCGCCAGGAGGTGTCTCCGCCATGCGACGCATCTCGGACGGCTTCCACGTACCGGCAAAGCTGAACTCCGCACCGGCCTCGAAGTGACGCGCGTCCCCTTCATCGGCCGTGGCCTTCTTGATGCGAACGAAGCTCTCGAGGCCCGGGATGTTGAGGTCCGGTGTCAACGACAGGTCCGCACCGCCCGCGCTCTCTTCGGATGCGGTGGTGACGAAACCGCTGGCAAAGATGTCCTTGTCGTACTTGCCGCCGGCAGCCTTGGCGGCTTCACCGAACGCCTTCAGCCGCGCCTGCTTTTCGGCCTCGAAGTCAGAGAGGTCGGCGCAGACCTGCCCGCTCGACTCCGAGATCACGCCACTCTTCGTGAACTGCACGCTGTCGAAGCAGATCCTGGTGGTTCCGGCTGGAATGGCGGTGAAGACGACCGTCAGCGAGGCTGCGGAAGCGATGTTCTGCGAGATGCCGGTCGGCGTGACGTTGGTCGGCATCAGCCGAACCCGCATCCGGTCGAAGTGCGCGGCGGTGGAGGTTGCCGTCAGCTGTTCTGAAAAGACGACCATCACAACCGGAGCTTTGGGAGAGACCGTTGCGATGTCGATCTTGATCGCCGGCACGTCCTGGGCCTGCGCGACGGCGGCCAGGAGCGTGAACGCCGCGGTGAATCGGGAGATGCGCATGCTGCCTCCTCAGGCGCCCATCAGCGATAGTTGAACGAACTCCGCCACCTTGCCGATGTTCAGGGCCGCCGACGCGGGGATGCTCTCGATGTCCCTGGCAATCTGAGGAAGAAGGATCGTCAGGTTGGCTTTGAAGATGCGCATCCCTTCGTCCGTCAAGCCGATGCTCGGGTCGTTGAACGTCAGGGTCCCGATGTTGGCTGGCGTGACAGTGGGCGGCGTCGTGCTCGTGTCGAGCGTGACCAGGGTCGTCACCGAAGCGAGCGCAAGGAGAACCTGGAGCCCGCCATCGCCGATCGCTTCCTGCTTCTCCCTGATCATCCGCGCGAACGATTCGCGTACCGCGACTGCCTCCTGCGGCTTCGATTCCTTGCCGCCCTGTTTGTTACCGTGCTTGTTGCCCTTCTTGCCGCTGTTCTTCGCCATCGTGACGACTCCTTTCGAGACGTTATAAGAGAGCCCAGGTTGACCCGGTCCTGTTCTCCCGGCCTGGGACCTTTGCGCCGGTCGCCGCCTTGACCGTGCTGAGCATGGCGGCACGCCCGTACGCCAGCAGAGCCAAGAACACGATGCCAGTTGTGAACCAAAGCGTTTTCGTGACCGCGTCCCCGAGCAGGTCGACCCGGTGCAGCTCGCCGAGGAGCAGCGCGAGTATCAAGAGCTGGGTACCGCTCGACCACAGCGTGATCAGCCCCGCAGCGTAGAAGCCCTTGAGGGACTTCGGCCCGGTTGCCAGCCCGTAGACGACCGGAGCCAACAGCACGAGCGTAGCCATGAGGGTTGTGGTCACCGTGTAGGCGGACTTCGGCATGAACACGGTGAGATCGTTGGTCCCAAGCAGCGACAGGACGCCGTTCACCACCGCCGCGCCGATCGTGAGGTTGGAGCTCCAGCTCGAGGCCGGTTGCCAGACCGGAGCGCCGAGTGAATCGTCGAGCGTCTGGTCCTTGAGGTCGATGGCGACCAGGCCAACCACGATGGCGGCGGCAAGCAGGGGCAGAACGACCACGATCGCCTGCCAGCCCGATGGAGCGGGAGCGGTGATGCGCAGGCGTTTGGGCGTGCCCTCGAACCGGTTGTCGTTGATGATGCCGATCAGGCCGGTGGCAACGCGCGGGTACGATGGCTTCCGCCAGCCTCCAGGCAGCGTGAGCGTATAGGTCACGCTCACGGCCGGTGCTTGAGGCACACCAGTGGCCGAGCATCCGCTACAGGTGAACGTCAGTACAGCGGCCTGCGGCGTGCCATCAGGGTCGGTCACGATCGCCTTGATCTGCAGAACCTTGTCGATCACCTTCGTCGGCCGCAACATGAAGGTGCCGGTGCACGTGTTCTCGGACGGAAAGGTGGAGCAGTCGATGACCTCTGGCGTCATGACCATCGAACTGGGCGCGGCCAGGACCGGCAGTTCGGGTGTCGCCGCCCCGGACTGCACCGGTGTGGCCGGCAGCGATCCGGCTCCAGCCACGATCGCACCAGCGGCAAGGCTCCCGGCGGCAAGGCCGGCAAGAATGCTGCGCATCGCTTCGCTCCCTACCCTCGACCCGAGCGGTTCGTTCGCTTCGTGTTTCTTCTCGAGCCCTTTTTCCGCTTCCCCGTGGATTTGGCCGTCGCTTTGACCGACGTCTTTTTGACGAGTGACTTCCGCGTCCGCTTGCGCTTTCGCGGACGCCTGGCGGGGCGAAACAGGCTCTCGCGCGCGGCGGCGACCAGGCTGAAGACGACGGGCAGCGGTTGCGCCGGCGTTGTGTTCTCGACCGTCAGTTCCTGTACCGGCGGGGCATAGTCTATAGGGTGGCCGAGGTCGAACGCGTGAACACCCTCGGGCACGCTGAGACGCGTCCCGGTGATGCCCTGGAGCTGATTGTCGATGAAGACCGGGCGCTGACGCTCGTCGCAGATGACCACTACGAACTCCATGTGAACTCCTCAAAAGATCCGGAAACCGAGACCGGCGCCCAGGGTGACGGCCGACGCGCGCACCCGCCGGCTGAACGCGGTTCCGTCGTCCCCGGTTAGACGGACGGTCGGGCGGCCGAAGAAATACGAGGCCGAGACCGTTGCGGCCCAGCGGTCGGACAGGCTGTACCAGAAGCTTGCCTGCGGCTTGATCAGCCAGGCGTTCGACGCCTCGCCCTCGAGTGCAAACAGCCCCTGCCGTCCATACGCGTCGCGCGCGCCGAGCGACGGCTCGAAGCCGCCAATGCCGTAGCCGGCCGATACGCCGAACGTTGTCTGGGTTCGCTGGCCGAGCGCGGTCCAGCCGATGCCGCCCATGAACGCCCACAGACGAAGATCGCCCAAGCGCAATTGGTCAGTTCCGGCAGTGCCGGCAATCGGGAAGGTCTGCGGGCCGACGTCGAACATGACTCCCCAGCCGCGCGGACGGGTCACCCTCAGTGATACCGCCGGCGATAGCTGCGATCCGTCCACGTCATCGCTCTCGCCGATGGTGCCCTTGATCTGCGCGGACACGTCCATGTAGTGATGTCGAACCGCAATGCGCTGCCTGGCGTCCGGCTGTGTGCACAACGGTGAAGGCGTGGACGGTGTGCCGATACGTCCGTTCTTCAACTGGTCACGCACGAATGACGCGAACGTGGTCTTCGACGGCTCGACGAATGTTGCATTGCGCAAGAGACTTCCGCCGCGGTCGATCAGACAGTCCACTTCGTACCGATCGAGGTCGAAGTTCGTACCCATGTTGCCGAACAACCGCCGTTCATCCTCAGGCAAGTCCTGAAAGGCGATCTCGATCTCGAACAGTCCGGGGGCTTCTGCAGCGCCGAGGTTCGGAAATACATCCTTCACCAGCTCGCGAAGCCGGGTCAGCGTTTCCTTCGTGAAGTTCCCCATCGGGATTCCGCTCGAGGCGTTGATGACCGTCGGGGTTCCCGGGCCAGCGGCCTTGGTGTCCCAATCCTTTTCACGCCCCGTCCGCGCGTTCACGACGATCACGAGGACGTTCTTCGCCACTCGCTGGTTCATGAGCGACAGCGCGCTCCAGCCACCGAGGAGCGTCTGGTTTCCGCTTCGCTTCACCGGCCGGCTGAAGGTCCCGACCCCCTGCAGGATGGAACGTGCGCCGATGTTGTCGAAGAGACCGCCGTCGAGCAGGTGCAGGTGACGGCGGTCAGGGTCCTTGTAAGCCAGGACCTGTTCGGCCGCGTAGTAGTTCTCCGTTCGTGCGTTGCCGAGCAGAGCCAGGTCCACCCAGTCCCTCTGCCCTGCCGGTAGCGTCCGCCGTTGCTCCTCGGTGTGAGACCCGGGACCATCGTAGTGGCAGCCGCCGTCCGTTCGGTTCCGGTTGAACCCATCGATGGTCATCGAGTTGAGCAGA
Organism: Acidobacteriota bacterium; assembly: GCA_013694845.1. GTDB lineage: Bacteria > Acidobacteriota > Vicinamibacteria > Vicinamibacterales > 2-12-FULL-66-21 > JACDCA01. The sequence goes on along the minus strand of JACDBQ010000288.1, from coordinate 1,562 downwards.
CCCGGGAACGCGGAGGAGGCGGCAACCGCCCTGGCAATGGACATCCCGTCCAGGTCGGCACAGAGAAGATCGAACTGCTCCTGCGTGAACTCGAACCGCGATCCGGTCGACATGTCGGTCGCGTTCATCACGACGTACGGGCGAGGACGGGACTTCAGATCGGCGAACGTGGCCGAGCCGAATACCCGATCCGCATAGAGGTCGGCGGCAATCTCCACCCTCGACCGGAGCCGCGTCCAGTTCCTCGGGTGATACACGGTTCGCCCAAGCAGCTCTCGTTGGACTGGGTAGTACAGGAAATTCCGGTGGTAGCGGCTGGACGGCGCGAAGATCTCGGCGCCGTTGAGGGCGTAATAGGCCGCGGGGAAGCTGCCTCCCGACACAGAGGAGATGACGTCGACTTCGTCCAGAAGCGACCGCTCCATGGCCTTGCACGTGTCACTATCTACGTCCGGACACTCGACAGGCTCACCGGTCGCGTTCATATGGAAACGGACGTCCCTGAGCTGCTTGAGCACGCCGTAAGACAGCGCTCCGGCCCGGGTCCCGCCACCCGAGAACGCCAGCACCACGAACAACTGATCCGAGTTCGTCTGTGACGGGTGGGTAATGCGCTGGCCGGGAGGGAGCTGCTCGAACCGGTATCCCGCGGCCAGATCGTATCGGGCGAGCGGCGTGGTCTTCGGATAGGATGCGCAGCCGGCCGCCATCCAGACCATCGCCACCGTCACTGACGCCGGACGCATAATCGCCATCCACCTGGTGGCGGGCGGTTCCTGATTCATCCCGGTTACGTGGCCCATCACCCTTACAAACGCAGGGGTCACGGAATTCGTACAGCGCGAGTCCCGGTCGGGATTCGGGGTGGCGGCATCAGGATCTCCAGAGGCGGCTACGAGCTGGTCTTGATCACGCACGCACGGGCGAGCTTGTCCCGCTCAAAGCGCCAGACATCGCAGTAGACGTTGGGGGAGGACCGGGTCGCTTTCTTTCATGGTCATGTCGCCCATGCAGTTGACGAGGTGACGTCGGCAATCACCGGTCGACGCTGAATCTTCGGCGGTTCGAGGGGCGTTTAGAGGCCAACCATTCGCGGATCGCCGACGTCCCCGTCCCCGTCTCATCGCCTACCATTATCCAGATGAAGTCGTCCGAACAGGCCGGCAGTGCCTCGCGCTGGTGGCCGGTGCTACGGCTTCAACCCGGCACGGTCGGCGGTCAACCGCGCCCGGCGCTGCAGGGCCAGTACATGGTGTTCGCGCTGCCCGCGGCTGGTCCGCAACTCGCGTACCCGTTCGAATCGATTAAGTAGAGCACCGTCGTCCGGCCAAGGTAGTTACGTGGCGACAGGTTAGTCGCCGTCGGCTAGCCGAGGTGACCAGCCAGTTGCGAAGTCCGTCCCTGACGCACTCAGCAACTGGGATTCGAACGGGGTTCACGCCGCCTCGCGGATGCGCCAGGGTCGAAAATCACTCAGGCCGGCGGAGCGGATGAAGCCAGTGTGACCTGATAGCCGAGGCTGCGGAGTTCGCGGATCATCTTGCGCGCTCGCACCTTCTTCG